>NZ_MWQE01000007.1 GCF_002210285.1 Fibrobacter sp. UWR2
GTAGTCCACGGAACCCGATGCATTGCCACCGGCTTCGGTCATGAGCATCACTTCGGTCACGTTACCGAACTTGAGCGATGCAGAGCCACCGCCCTTGGAGCCGCGGAGCTGCTTGGTCTGGCCGGTGAAGAGTTCGTCCCACTTCTTGAAGTGGGCGGAGATATCGATGTGGCCGCACTGACGCGGAGTCTCGCGGATGCTGAAGAACTGCACGAACGTGGAAGTACCCGACTTGGAGGGTTCCTGCTGGCGGAGGAACGCGTGAATGGTGTACTTGGCACCATCGACGGTGATTTCGCCGAACTTCTCGCCGACGTACTGTTCGCTCGGCTTGCTGTACCAGTCATCCACGATGTAGTATTCGGTTTCCGGATTCTTGGTCCAGCCGTAGACACCAATGTAACCGTAAGAAGCGTTACCGGTCTTGGTGTACTTGTAGTCAACGGCGAAGTTCTTGGTCTTGTGATCAATGCCGTTGCCATTGTACTGGTAGCCCACGCGGGTCAGGTAGTCGCTGGAGCCACTCCAGTTGGCCTTGAACGTACCGTTGCTGTAGTAGGTCATCGAGGCGTTACCACCCTGGTACCACTGCTCGTAGCCCCACGGCGTTCCACTGATGGAACCGACCTTGTTGCCGCTCACCTGAGAGCCGTTGCCGGAATGGCCCATGTCAGCCTTGCAGGCATCGACAGTACCACCCGTAGAGCCACCACCCTGAGAAGAGCTGGACTTGGCCACGGAGCTGCTGGACTTAGCGCTGGAAGAACTATTCGGCGTCGACGAGGCATTGTCAACCATGTTGAAGTAGGAGTAGTCCACGGAACCCGATGCATTGCCACCGGCTTCGGTCATGAGCATCACTTCGGTCACGTTACCGAACTTGAGCGATGCAGAGCCACCGCCCTTGGAGCCGCGGAGCTGCTTGGTCTGGCCGGTGAAGAGTTCGTCCCACTTCTTGAAGTGGGCGGAGATATCGATGTGGCCGCACTGACGCGGAGTCTCGCGGATGCTGAAGAACTGCACGAACGTGGAAGTACCCGACTTGGAGGGTTCCTGCTGGCGGAGGAACGCGTGAATGGTGTACTTGGCACCATCGACGGTGATTTCGCCGAACTTCTCGCCGACGTACTGTTCGCTCGGCTTGCTGTACCAGTCATCCACGATGTAGTATTCGGTTTCCGGATTCTTGGTCCAGCCGTAGACACCAATGTAACCGTAAGAAGCGTTACCGGTCTTGGTGTACTTGTAGTCAACGGCGAAGTTCTTGGTCTTGTGATCAATGCCGTTGCCATTGTACTGGTAGCCCACGCGGGTCAGGTAGTCGCTGGAGCCACTCCAGTTGGCCTTGAACGTACCGTTGCTGTAGTAGGTCATCGAGGCGTTGCCACCCTGATACCACTGCTCGTAGCCCCACGGTGTTCCACTGATGGAACCGACCTTGTTGCCGCTCACCTGAGAGCCATTGCCGGAATGACCCATATTGTCATTGCAAGCATCTGCAGCGAAGGCAGACGTCGCAAGACCCATAACTAAGGTTAGGCCCATAACAGCCAAATAACTTTTCTTCATAATAACTCCTATGAAGGAATCTACACGATCCCTTACCCCTAATTTATATCCGCATAAGCGAATTATTTTACAACAGGAATACAATCCGTTGTTGTAAATATCAACGTTCAATGCGAGCAAAAAAAGCCGTTTTTTGTAAACTTTCTGCACAAAAAAAGAAAAGACCCTCCAGCAAGAGAGTCTTTTCCTTTTTACAAGTATATATAAGTTAGCTAGTCTACGTAACCTTCAGGAAACGCTAGACGTCGTCTCCGGCAGGAACGTCGCTCTCGGCGGGTTCGACCTTCTCGACGGAATCGTCGTCGACTTCCACGCCCTGCACATGCTCGAAGGTTTCCTTCGCATCGGCGCTATCCTGCTCGATGTCTTCCACGCTCGGGAGCGCGGTGGCATCTTGCACCATGTCGCCGTCACGCAGGCTAATCGCCTTCACGCCCTGGGCATTGCGGCCCGTAAGGCGGATGGAATCGGCCTTGATGCGGATAACCTGGCCTTCCTTACTCGTGATAATCAGGTCGTAGTCATCGGCAACGCTGTCGACAAACACGGCCGGGCCGATCTTGTCGGTAACGTTCAGATTCTTAACTCCCTTGCTTCCACGGCGGGTGACGCGGTAAGTACCCGGTTCGGAGCGCTTACCATAGCCCTTTTCGGTAATGGTGAGCACCTTGTTGCCTTCCTTGAGCCACAGGAGCGAAATCACCTCGTCGCCTTCGGCAAGCTTGATGCCACGCACGCCGTGAGTGCCACGACCCATCGGGCGGAAGCACGTAATCGGGAACGTGACGGCCTGGCCATTGCGGGTAGCAAGCATGAGCAGGTCCTTCGCAATCGGGCGCGCTTCGAGATCATCGCCTTCTTCGCCTTCAACTTCCGGAGCATCGGCGGCTTCGGTTTCGGGCGCGTTGTCATCACCTTCACCGGCGTTCAGAGAGGCCTTGTATTCCTCTTCGGACATGCCCACGAGCTGAACCTTCACGAGTTCGTCTCCCTCGTCGAGGGTAATCGCGTTCACGCCAGCCTTGCGCGGGCGGCTGAACAGCGTGAGGTCCATCTTGTTGATGATGCCCTTCTTGGTCGCAAACACGAGGCAGAAGTAGCCGCCGAACTTGCGCACGGGCACAATCGCCTGAACCTTTTCGCCTTCGGTAAGGCCGACAAAGTTCACGATCGGGCGGCCCTTGCCGTTGCGTGTGCCTTCGGGCAGGCGGTACACCTTAGTCCAGTAGGCACGTCCCTTGTTCGTGAACACCAGCAGGTAGCTGTGCGTGCTCGCGGTAAAGATCTGGTCGACGTCGTCTTCTTCCTTGAGGCCGGCACCGATAATGCCCTTGCCGCCACGGCTCTGGGTCTTGAAGGTGTCAATCGGGAGGCGCTTGATGTAGCCTTCCTTGCTCAAGGTAATCACCTGTTCCTCTTCGGCAATCAGGTCTTCGTAATCGCTGTCGTCGACGGATTCGCCGATGGTGGTGCGGCGTTCGTCGCCAAACTTGTCCACGATTTCGTCGAGGCGCTTGAGGATAATCGCAATGCGGCGTTCGCGCTTGGCGAGGATATCTTCCAAGTCGGCGACAGTCACGATGAGTTCGTTGTACTCGGCTTCCAACTTTTCGAGGTTGAGGCCCGTGAGCTGGGAGAGTCGCATGTCGACAATCGCCTGCGACTGGATTTCGTCGAGGCTGAAGCGATCCTGCAAGTTCTGCTTCGCGATTTCGGTCGTCTTGCTCGACTTGATAATCTGAACGACCTCGTCAATGTTCTGGGTCGCAATGCGCAGGCCTTCGATGATATGGAGGCGAGCCTTCGCCTTCTTCAAGTCGAACTGCGTAGCGCGAGTCACCACGTCGAGGCGGTGGTCAATGTAAATCTGAACCAAGTCCTTGAGGGTCAAGAGCTTAGGCAGGTTATTCACGAGTGCCAGGTTGTAGATACTGAACGTCGTCTGCAACTGCGTGTACTTGAACAAATTATTCAGGACAACTTCACCCACAGCATCGCGACGCAGTTCAATCACGATGCGGATATCCTTCGCCGATTCGTCGCGGATATCGGTGATGCCGTCAACGCGCTTCTCGCGCACGAGTTCCGCAATCTTCTTGCAGAGTTCGGACTTGTTCACCATGTAGGGGATTTCGGTCACGATGATGCGCGGCTTGCCCTTGGAATCGACTTCGATGTCGGTACGGGCACGCACGCGGACGCGGCCGTGGCCCGTGAGGTAGGCATCGCGGATACCCGCACGCCCGCAAATGATGGCGCCGGTCGGGAAGTCCGGGCCGGAGACATACTGCAAAAGTTCTTCACCCGAAATTTCAGGATTTTCGGCAACGGCATGGATAGCGGCGGCAATTTCACGCAGGTTGTGCGGAGCCATCGAAGTCGCCATACCCACGGCAATACCCGTCGTACCGTTCACCAGCATGTTCGGGAGCGCAGACGGAAGCACCAGCGGTTCGTCGAGGGTTTCGTCGAAGTTCGGACCCATGTCGACGGTGTCCTTCTCGAGTTCCTCGAGCATCAGGGCACCCACGTTGTTCATCTTCGCTTCGGTGTAACGCATGGCGGCAGCGCCGTCACCGTCGATGTTACCGAAGTTACCCTGGCCAAATACCAGCGGATAACGCAGCGAAAAATCCTGCGCCATACGCACGAGCGTTTCGTAGACCGCGGAGTCACCATGCGGGTGATACTTACCGATGACGTCACCCACGATACGGGCGCTCTTCACAGTCGACTTGTTGGGAACAACGCCCAACTTGTGCATACTGAACATCACGCGGCGATGCACCGGCTTGAAGCCGTCACGTGCATCAGGGAGAGCACGGGCGACAATCACGCTCATGGAATAGCGAAGGTAGCTATCCTGCATGTCCTGTTCGATCAGGCTCTTGAACTGCGATCCTGGAACCAATTCTTCTGACATTATTTTTCCTCTAATTATCCACCGGCGTTTCCGCCAGCATCTCGTTTATCATTTTCAAACTTTTCTCATCCGTCTGGTCGATGCGGTGCGGCGTAATCGTCGCGTACCCCTGATGCAACAGGTAGTCGTCGCTATCGGTCGGCTGTTTTTCCCAAAGCTTATCGCCGTCGAGTTGCCACATCTCGCCATCGTGCGCATAGTGGTCGGTAAACATCCCGAGCGCCATGCGGGTTGCCCTAAAGCCCTTGAAGGCATCTACTGTAGACTTCGGAAAATTCACATTCCAGAACACGCCCGCAGGGATTTTTTCGAACAGGCGCTCACGAACCACCTTCGCGGCAAAATCGATTGCAGGGCGGAGCATATCTTCTCCCGAGCCACGCAGCGAAAGCGCGATTCCCGGCACACCCCAGAGGGCAGCCTCGCGGGCTCCGGCAACCGTGCCCGAGTAAAGCGAAGAGACTCCAGAATTTTCACCGGCATTTATGCCCGAAAAGCACACGTCAAAAGGTCCCGGACCAAGCCCCGAGGTATCTCCCAGGCCGTAAGCCGCATAATGGCCCAAGGCAAACTTGACACAATCGGCAGGGGTTCCATCAAGAGAAAACGCCCTGAATCCCTCGTCGCAGGAAACTTCGTGCACCCGCAAAGGACGGCGCACCGTAAAGGCATGGGAAACCCCGCTCTGCTCCACTTCCGGGGCAAACACAAAAACCTCACCCAACTGGGAGAGAGCGCCTGCGAGGGCGTGTAAGTTTGTGCTACCTACCCCATCGTCGTTTGCGACAAGGATGCGTGGCTTTCGAGGGCTTTGCATACAGCCGAAATATAGAATAATCGTCAAAAATTTAAGGAAAAAAACAGATTTCCGGACTGCGATTTCGGGCTATTTCCGAGCCGCCCTAAACAGCGAATCGAGGCGTGTCGAAAGCTGCCTTGCGCCCTCGCGACTAAGGTGGTCTGTATTGAACGCCATACTCGAATCATAGTCGTGATATCCCATCTTGTTTTCATCGAGGAAAAGCACATCCAGTGTACGGGCCCACTCCAGAAGTTCCTGCGCCGCCGAGCGGCGCATGGAATAGATTCCGAACACACCTGTTTCTGCATAGCCCGGATTTTGCGGCGGCACCAACAGCACGACCTGAACACCCCTTTCCCTTGCCGCATTGACAATATTTTGAAGTATTATCCTGTTTTTCTTGACCGAAGGCAAATCAAGAGTAAAGTACACCGAATCGTGAGCAATACTGGCCTCGCCCCAGCCAACTGCTGGGAGCATAAACTCGTCGAAACTGTAAGGTAGCATCTGGCCCGGGCGCGTCTTGTAGGAATCCTCTACCAGCAAGACAAAACCCTTCGGCACGGAATCTACCCAGAAATCATGGGATTCATCGTACCTTATCCCAGGGGACATCACGTACATCGGAGCCCAGGAAACCTCCTCGGTGACCCACATGAAATCAGGAGAAAACTCGAGTACCAGGAACTTAAGCTGCGGCATATGGCGAAGCACATAGTTCATCGTCAGGTATTCCATCCCGTAAATATCACCCGATGAATAGCCCATGTTCAGCAGAGTTTCCGATTCGACAAAGGACTCGTTTACGCCGAACATCACCCTCGAAGAACCCAGGACTACAGCGGTCACAGAATCGCGCAGTTTCCAGAATCTTTCCATCTTGACACGCAATTCAAGCGCATAATAACCCATTTCGGGCGTGTAGTAGACACCCGCGCTATCAAGGTCCAGGTCCGGATCCACAAGGGAGTGATCCCGCTCGTTCATCCACACCGCCGGATGCCAAAGTTCCTCGCCCTGCAATATGTCGAGAACATCCCCCGTGAACGCATTCAGGAGAACAATCCTACGGTGGGCACCCTCGGCATCGACAAGCGTCGCCACGACAAGGGAATCTGCATCGACGACCCATTCCGTATGGTCAAACGTATAGCCCGCAGGCGCCTTCTGCGAACGTACGAGCACTCCCGTACTATCGGCAAAAAGCAGCACCTCATGGATGGCGTAGTCTTCGCCGACAAATGCGCGTCCCGTACTCCCAGCAAAATCAAGGAACAAAGTAGACTTTCCCCCATTCCTGTGAAGCGACACATTGCACGCCTGTTCCCCGTTATACCAAAGCGAATCTACACCCGATACGTGCGTACGCAAGAGTCTTGCGCCCGTCACGGCCAAGGAATTATCCCGGCTCACGCCGCCATGGTAGGCGCCATCAAGAAGTTTCGTAGGCGAGCCGAACTTTCCACCGGAAAAGCGGACCTGCCATGTACTTGCCCGCATAAAGGCGGATTCATCCCTATTGTTCCCCGCATCCGTAACATAGACAATCACGGTGTCGCCATTGGCAAGCACACGCCAGCGCGGGATTGCCGCATTCTCCACATCGAGCCTTACCAGGCCAGACCCAGCCGAATCAAGCATACGAACATAGACACTTGACTTTCCGCTCACACCTTCTAGCCCCGTACAGAAAGCCACCCAATTGCCATCCGGCGAAATATCTGGGTGATAGACATCAATCGTATCATCTATTTCAACAACACTTGAAATATCGTCGGAATAATCTACAAAGGACAAATTCCCTGTTTCGTCATCACGGAACGCAACCTTTACTTTATTTGTATTCAGTTCACGTCGCATATCCATTGAATTCGCAAGAACCGAAACAATGGAATTCTTCTGCTCACCATCACCACTCAACCACAAAGGGTTCGCTATTGCGCCAAATGCAAGCCTAAATCCCAGATAATCCGATTTAGAGACAGAAGTGACCATGTAAATGTCACCTCGGGAATAAAGACGCATCTCCGATGCGGAATTTCTGAAGCTACTTCCCTTCAGAACCCGCTCTCCCTGCGGTCCTCCGTCAACTCCCCCAATATAATTTGCTACAGAACCGCTCCGGAAAGGCACATACCAGTCGTTAACCCATTCCGCCACATTACCCGCCATGTCACATATTCCGAGGCTGTCCACATACGCGCTGCAAACCCGGTGCGTGCGGTAATCTGAATTCTCGGCGTTCCATCCGGAATCCGGTGCCCAGCCTAGGTTGGCCGCATAGACCCATTCCGCCTCGGTCGGCAGGCGATACGCCCGCACACCCGGTAAGAACAGAAGATTGTCCATGCCCACACACGAACCTTCTTCATCATACGTAAGCCCAATGTAGGTATAAGCCGTATCAAAACCTTCGGCAACGCTCCGTTTGTTGGCATACAGGATGGCATCGAAATAGGTAACATTTACCGCAGGCAAGGAATCTTCGCACGAAAAGCCCATTTCGGCACACGTCACCTCGTGTTTACCGATAAAGTAATCATAATCAAAAGAAACTTTCATCGAGGGTTTAGCATGCGAACTAGTTTTCGCGCTATTCGTCCCCAGTGTCACATTCTTCCCGAACGAAGGAACGGGAATCATATCTTTCAGGTCGAGGGAATCCAGTACAGATATTCGTTCGCCTTCCTTCTTTTCATAGGCTCCCGTGGAATTTGAACAGCCATTCAAATTCGCCAACAAAAAAAAGAGCACTAGGGCGCCGAATATTTTCATGACCCGCAATATACATTTTTCTACATTCTTGGGCACTATGTATTCTGAAAACAAGTTCTTAGCAATGAAGGAGACTTCCAAGGCCAAGCGCATGGCGGAACTCCTGCGCGTCATCATATTGCAGCTGGGCGACGACGTGCCCCGCGCCAAGCGAGAATTCGAGACGTATGCCGGCTGGATGAAGTTGCCCGAAGAAGAGCGCCTTACCGGCAAGAACCAGGCTCAGATGATAGACCTGTACAAGACATTCCGCACGCGGGCGGGCCTCGGGTTCGAACGGGATGTCTATCTGGAGCAGGAACCGGGGGACCGCGAAACCCCGAATGAAAAACCAATTTCTTTTGCCGTGCTGGTACATAACCTACGGAGCGCCTTCAACGTGGGTTCCATCATCAGGAGCACGGACTGCTTCGGGCTCGAAGGAGTCCACCTGAGCGGATACAGCTGCGGACCCGACCACGTGACCGTCAAGAGCGCCGCCCGCGGGTGCCAGGAGTGGATCCCTATCAAGCGTTGGGAAAGCCCGTTCGAATGCATCCGCTGGCACAAGGAGAACGGCTACGAGATTATCGCGCTCGAGACCGGCGAAGATATCCCGAGCATAAACAACGTGGAATGGCCCGCGAAGGGCCTGATTGTACTCGGAAACGAGGAACTAGGAATCGCCCCCGAGATTATGGCGGAGGCGACAATGAAGGTGACCATACCAATGGCTGGCCGCAAGGCGAGCATGAACGTCGCCGGAGCCTTCGCGATTATGGCATTCTGCCTAAGGAGCAGTTGCGGGCGTTGACGCCTTCTCGCCGGAGAGCGCCTTTACCGCATCCGTCAAACGATTGATGGCCTGGATGAGTTCATCCATCTTGGCTTCGCTCACGCCACCTGCAACAGCAGCTCCGACCGCCGCCTGGGCAGCCTCGACAGCCTTCACGGGAGTTTCCTTAACGGGGACCTTGCCAAGCCAGATATCCGGCCAGCGGTCGTTACCCGTGTGGTAAGTAATGCGGGTTGCCGTTTCTACCGGCTCGCCAATCTTCCAAATGTAGAGTTCGTAGTCAAAGATATCGTGATCGTGCCCCTTGTCGGTCGCACCCCACACCAGCCACTTGCCATCAGGAGAGAGGCGCGGGAAGTATTCGTGGCTACGGCGGCCAGGCAAATCCATCAGTTTCACGTTCTTCGGGATGCCAAAAAATCCCACCTTCTCAATCTGCTTGCCATCCTTGGCACTGAACCACAGGATTTCACTCGGGGCAGCCGTACCGCCGTTACCCGTCGGGTTTACGCGGTAGAGCTTGCTGCCGTCGAAGTTCCAGTCAATCTGGCAACCGTCGCCGGACTTGGTCCACTGGGACTTTTCCAAGTCCCATACGCCCGTCTCGCGCATGGAACCGCGAAGCGTAATCGCCAGGTGTTTGCCGTCAGGGCTCATGTTGGGTTCCTGCAGGATTACGCCACTCTTGTTGAAGGCCTTTTCGCCATCGAGAACCATCTTCTCGGCCTTGCTCGAAAGGTCCATCGTAAAAACCTTCCCCGCACGGCTGAACACGATAGACTTGCCGTCGGGGCGCCAAGTACCCCACGTAGCGTTGTCCACGACCTTGCGGGCATTCTCGCCCGTAATATCGACCATCCACAAGTCCCACTTTTCAGGGTAGTTCGCATCGTTCTCGGGAACCCAGCCGCCCTTGCTACGGTTAAACAGCACCGTGGAGCCATCCGGAGAAATCCTCGGGAACCAGTCCACATTGTCGCCGCTCGTGAGTGCACGGGCATTCGTGCCGTCAGCGTTCATAATCCAGATATCGTGATGCGAATTTGCACGGCTCGTCGCCCAGACAATCGCGCCCTCAAGTTTTCCCTTGAAGGCAGAAAGGGCCTTCTGTTCGTCGGCAGTCGGGTCGACGGCGGCACCGGTAGGCGCTCCCTGCTGGGCAAAGACGGTAGACGCAGAAGCGACCAGCAACAGGCCAAACAACGGTTTTAGCAAATTCTTCATAAAAATCCTCATTTATTGAAACCAATATAAAAAAAGTCTGCGTGGTCAACCCACACAGGCTTCTCTTATATAGGCAATACGTAAAAACTTTACCGCACGTTAATCTTGCGCACGATAGTCTCGCCCAGAACTTTCGCCTTCACGACATAGAGCCCGCTCGGGATTCCCTCGAGAGAGACCTTCACGGAACCACCGGTCTTGCCTTCCCACAGGGTACCGACGGCAGCCCCAGATACGGAGAACAGATCAATACGGGCAATTTCGGATCCGGCAATTTCGAGAGTGCGGCCATGCAGGGAAACAACTGGTGCAGCAACATGCCCCATATGGAGAGCGACGGTCGAACTGGAGCTCTGTTCCGGGCCCACGACACTGCTAGAAGACTGTGGAGGAACAACAGAAGAACTGGACTGCGGCGGATTCTCGGCAGACGAACTCGAACTCTGCGAGGTAGACACGGGTTTCGAGAGGTCCGGCATGTTGCCCGAGACCAAGAGGCCATTCAAGAGTTTGAGCGACTGGTTGAAGTAGTTCTCGTCGCCAAGCGCCACGGCTTCCTTCCAGTATTCATCGAGTTTGCTCTGGTACTTGGCATCCGAAATGAGTGCCGTCATCAAGGAAGTCACAAACGTACTGTTGTGGTCATTGCCAAGGCTACCCGAAGAACGTTTAATCGGGCCCTTCATATTGGACGCTGGGATATTCGATACGAATTCAGCCATTTTCTTGTCGATAGCGAGCGCACGCTGGTCACCATGCCAGCACACGGCCTTCGCATTGCGCCACGGGGCGCGGGGCGCATCGTAGTTATACACGTCATCTTCACTCTTGCCGTTCTTGTCGGTCCAATCATCGACAAGGCCCGTGCTAACTTCAGCGGAACTCGTCTCATACAACTTCATGTTCGCATCGTATGCGGTCGTACTCCAGAATTCAGCATTCTCCGTATCGATAGACGCAAACAAAGGCATGTAGGCAGGGTCAAAATATCCCGGATTCTTACGATTAAGGCCCGCATCCCCCCATGTATCACCGGGCAAATGGAGTCCATTGCTTTCAAACTCATAGTTTTTTATGGACTGGATAAGTTTCTTGGCATCTTCCTTGTACTTCTCGTCACCGAACTGGTAGTATGCCATCACGAGAGCGGCAGCAGCATCAACATCGCCATCAAGTGCGGCGCCCTTTTCGCCCCAAGTTTCAGTGAAATTGCCAACCTTCCAAATCATCAAGCCGTGTTCATTCATCATCTTCTTGTAGAAGTTCCAAATCTTGTCGAACTGGCTCTGGTAACTCGTGGTATTGTCACTGAAATAGACCATCAGGAGCATGCCGTAGCCGACACCTTCCGAAAAATAGGCGTCGGATCCCGGATCAGAACGTACACCGGCGACATCGCCCTTTTCGTTGTACATGTCCCTCATCCAAGACTGGAACTGCTTCTTGAGATCCTCGGAGGCCTGAGCCTTGTTACTCAAAAGCGTCGCGTTTCCACCGTAATCCGACATCTGCGGGAACGGAAAGTTCACGGCTGCCTGAGCAAGACCGAACGCGAAGAGGCCTGCAAGCCCCATCTTTGCCAAACTATTCATACACACATCTCCTTGTGCCTAAAAGGCGTATCAAACAATTCAAAGATATATTTTTATCGGCAAGAAATTACCACTTTAAGGTTTTCAGCACGGAATCTAGGCGTGCGGTCAACTGCGCAGCCCCGATGTTGCTCAGGTGATCACGATTATAGGCCATTTCATCGGTATAATCGTGGTCCCCCATCTTGTTTTCGTCCATCAGGACAAAGTACTTGTTTTCCTTGCTCAGCAAATCCAGAGAGTCAATCAGCTTCTTCGCGACACTGCGCTGCAATCCATACAGCCCCAGAGCGTTTGTCTCTTTGTACTGCGGAGCCTGCGGGAAAATAATCCCGATGACATAGATGTTCTTTTTCGCCGCGATATCGATTATCGATTTCAGTTCGTCAATCCGCGCATGGAGGTAATTCATCTGCTCTTCGGTGAACACGGTATCGAACAGCACATCCACAGGTTCAGAATCCCAACTGCGAGCTATTCCCCAGGAACCACCACGGTCCGTAATCTGCGCCCTGATATCGATTTCTGCAGGGTACGAATTTTCGACAGCCTCGAGGAATGCCCCGGGGATGCTGTCCACCCAGAAATTGTGGTCCGCATCATACTGGTATCCGGGGGTCGTATAGAGCATATAGTGCAAGAAATCTTCCGACCCTCGCCAGTTATCCAAATCGATGGAGATGGCAAGCGCCTTCAGGTGTTCCGAATGGTTCAACCCGTAATTCTTCGCGAAGTACATGTCGCGGGCCGGGTCAATTCCCGGTACAGCCAGGTTCAGCATATTCCATTCCGGGAACATGTCCGGATTCACGCCCATCTCCATTCTGGAACTACCGACAAGCAACACGTTGTTCTTTTCCAGATTCTTCCAGAAAAGTTCCATCTTCACGCGGTGCTTGGACTGCATGGCTACATGCTCTTCCGTAAGGTACACGCCGGCACTATCCAGGTTCAGCCAGTTTCCTTCCGCAAAATGGCGCTTGTTCACCCACAGGCTCGGGTGCCAGAGTTCATCACCCTCGGCAAGATCGATAAGGCTGCTGTCGGAGAAATTCACCAGAGATATAACCTGGTGCGAGCCGTTCATATTTGCAAGCGTCACAACGGCGAGGTTGTTGTTAGAGACCCATTCGCTATGGTCAAACGAGTAACCCGAAGGGGCGGCTACAGACTGGACTAGAGCCCCCGTGCTGTCGACAACGAGCAAGCGTTCGTGAGTATCGTATTGCGTCCCGACAAATGCGCGGCCAGTCTCTCCACCAAAATCGAGGAACAGAGTGCGCTTGCTACGGTCTTTTGCTAGCGACGCATTACAGGCCTGTTCTCCATCGTACCACACGGTATCCGTAGCCGATTTCATCACCGTAGAGCCAGCATCTGCGACACGCGCACGCAAGAGCCTGGCCCCCGTAACGGCAAGGGTTCCGTCTTCGCTGATACCACCATGATAAGCTCCATCAAACAGTTTCTCGGGTTGGCCAAATGTGCCTTTCTTGAAAACGACCTGCCAGGTAGACGACGCCAAGAAGGAGGTTTCTTCCTTGTTGTTCCCCGCACTAGTCACGTAGACAATCGCCGTGTCGCCGTTTTCAAGCACACGCCAGCGCGGAATTGCGGCAACCTCCACGTCAAGTTTCACAAGATTCGTCCCATCTGCATTCAGGTCGCGCACGTAGACCGCCGACTTTCCAGAGACACCCTCAAGTCCTGTGCAGAACGCGACCTTTTCTCCATCCGGAGAAATTTCCGGATGGAAAACTTCAAGCGTATCCGGAATTTCGACAACCGACAGGACTCCACTCGAGTAATCGATATAGGTAAGATTCCCGGTGAGGTCACTGCGGAAGGCCAGTTTCATCTTGTACGTTTTTGTCAAGGAGTAAAGTGTCGATGCCTTGGCAAGCGGGACCACGCGCGACTGGGTTGCCCTTCCGTTGGAGCCCATCCACACGGCATTCGGGATGTGCCCGAAGGCAAGGCGGAAGCCTACATAATCGGCACGCGTAGATGAGGTCACCGTATACACGTCCCCACGGCCATACAAGGTAATTGCCGAAGCCGCATTGCGGTAACTACCGCCCTTCACGACGCGTTCACCAAGCGTACCTCCATCGGGGGCGCCTACGTAGTTTATCAAGGTCGTATCGCGGAAGAACCCCATCCAGTCGTTCACCCACTCCATCGCATTGCCTGCCATATCGCAGGGTTTATCTTCTTCTTGGGATATGGTACAGACATCGTGCAATCTATAATCCGAATTCTTAGCATTCCAGCCACCAGAGGGGCTCCAGTTCAGGCTGGCCGCCAGCACCCATTCCGCCTCGGTCGGCAGGCGATAAGCGTTCTTTTCGGGGTGGAACGCGAAACCTTCCAGATTCGTGCAGTGTTTCTCGGCATCCAGCACCACACCTGTGTAGGAATATGCAGAATCAAAACCTTCCGAGTGGCTACGCGCATTCGCAAAAAGGACCGCATCGTAATAAGTCAAGTTCGTAGCAGGCAGCTTACCATTGTCGCAATCCAGGACAAGCCCAGTTTCATCCTTCATCAGCGCGTTGAATTCCTTGCACGTCACCTCGTGCCGCCCCACCGAGAAGGAGTAATCTATCGCAACTTTCATCTTCGGGCGTTCGTTCTGCCGCGCCTGCTCATCTGCCGTACCTAGGACAACTTCAGCCTTGCCAACCGTAACTCGCAGCATGCCTTGCAGCGAATCAGCCGTTATTTCCACATCAATGGACTGGTTTTCGCCCGATGAAATACTTTGCGAATTCGAGCACGAAAAAACTAGGGGCAAGCATGCCAAGGCTCCCAGTAACAAAATCACCGATTTGAGATTTTTCATCCGTTTCATAGTCATCACAAGCAATATAGCAACATCGCCTGAATAATATATGGCATTCTCCCCTTGGAATTTGCTAAATTCAGGGGGTACTAAAAGAGTCACAGGAGTCATTATGCCCGCACAAGGTGAACACAACAAATGGATAGCGCTTGCCCTCTGCATTCTGCTAGGGTATCTTGGACTACACCGCTTCTACGAAGGCAAAATCTGGACGGGAATCCTCTGGCTCTGCACGGCAGGCCTCTGCGGCGTAGGCGTCGTCGTTGACGCCATTCTCATCGTCATGAAGCCGGAACACTACTAAAAAAAACATGAAACACTTATTTGTCATTGCGACGGCAAGCGCCGGAAAAATCAGGGATTTCGCCCACATTCTGGGCACCGACCATTACGAATTCAAGACCCTCAAGGACATCGGATTCGACGAGGAAATCATCGAAGACGGCAACTCGTTCGCCGAAAACGCCATCATCAAGTCGAACACGACCGCTCTGTGGCTTGCCAAGCGCGGCATTGAGGCGACCGTACTTGCCGACGACTCCGGCCTGGAAGTTTTCGCGCTCGGCGGAGCTCCCGGAATCTACAGCGCCCGCTACAGCGGCATCCACGGCGCAGACGACGACAACAACACGCTGCTCCTGAAGAACCTCGCCGGCATCGAAGACCGCAAGGCCCGCTACTTTTGCGCCCTCTCGTACCAGACGGTTACTCCGGATGCAAGCGGCAAGTTCGTCGTAAGCGAACCGCAGATTTTCGAAGGCGAATGCCGCGGAAACATCAACTACGCTCCCGTTGGCGACATGGGTTTCGGCTACGACCCGCTCTTTGTCCCCGATGGTGAAACCCGCACCTTCGCGCAGATGGAACTCGAAGAGAAAAAAGCCATCAGCCACCGCGGAAACGCCATCCGCTCCCTGAAAAAAGCGCTGGGGAAATAAGCCTAGCGGCGTCATTAAACTGCGCCTACAACGGAATCGCGCCATGCAAGTCCTGTTCGCCCCGCTGCAAGGTTACACCACCGGCATCTACCGCAAGGTCCATGCCGAAATCTTCGGCGGCGTCGACGCTTATTACGCGCCCTTCCTGCGCATAGAGAACGGCCACCCCCGTGAAAAAGACTTGCGCGACCTCGACGGCGCCATCGATTGCAAACTCGATGGCGGGTTCGATTCGATTGGTGGCAATTGCAATTCGGTTGCACGTGCAAAAACCGTGCCGCAGATTATCGCGAACAGCGCAGGCGAATTCAAAGTTCTCGCCGACGCCATCCTGCAAAAAGGCTTCACCGAAATCGACTTCAACATGGGATGCCCCTTCCCCATGCAGGTGAGCCGCCACCGCGGTGCGGGCCTCTTGAACGACACCCGAACCGTCCAGGAAATCATGGACGAAATCGCGCGGCTGTCCGCAGCGGGCACCGCAAGGTTTTCCGTCAAGATGCGGCTCGGGCAAGACTCCCCCGACGAGGCTTTCGCGCTGTTGCCCATTTTGAACGACGCCCCGCTCACGCAAATCACGCTCCACCCGAGGCTCGGCAGGCAGCAATACAAGGGCGCCCTGGACATCCCTTCTTTCGAGAAGTTCTACAACGAATGCCGCCATCCGCTCATCTACAACGGCGACATCACGAGCGTTGGCCAGATACGCAAAATAGAATCGGGCTATCCCAAACTTGCCGGCATAATGATTGGCCGCGGGATGCTCGCCCGTCCAAGCCTCGCCGCAGAATACAAGGCCGCAACTGACGCAAACGCCGTCAGCGAAAACGAACTGCTAAGCAAAATCCTAAAGATGCACGGCAAACTGTACGAACACGCGCGCAGCACTTACCAGGGCGACAGCCAGATCCTCTCGCACATCAGGAGTTTTTGGGATTATCTTGAGCCAAGCCTCCCCAAAAAAGTCTTCAAGAAAATCCAGAAGGCCGGAAAACTGAACGAATACGATGTGGCCATCCAGTCGCTCAACATGGAGCAAGCCGATGGATAGCGTGTACATCGAGATAACGAACGTCTGCAACCTGCGTTGCAGTTTTTGCCCCAGCAGTGATTGCAGGTACGAGGCCGGTTCGGGCAAACCGCACACATTCATGTCGAGCACGCTATTCAGGCAGTGTATCGCAGGCGCGGTAGACGCGGGAATCGAGAACGTCTACCTGCATGTGCTGGGCGAACCGACGCTACACCCGGGATTCGCGCTGTTCCTCAAGGATATAAAAGCCGCGGGCCTTACCGCCACGCTCACCACGAACGGCACGACTATCGCTCGGGCGGCACACCATATCTTGAACAGTCCCGCAGTGCGGCAAGTCAACTTCTCGACGCATGCGTATGCGGAACTCCCGCCAAGCGACGCCCGCGGGCATCTAGAAAACGTTCTCGATTTTTGCAGGATGGCGCTGGCCGCACGGCCCGACATGTACATCAATCTGCGGCTCTGGAACATCGGGGACTCGGAATCCGGCAATTGGAATAAACTAATGCTTGCCCGCGTGAACGAAACTTTCGGCACGCAAGTCGCTCCGGGGAATTTCTGCAGCAGGCACAAGAGTTTCCCCATCGCAGGGAGGCTCTACCTGCACGAAGACTCACGATTCAAGTGGCCCAAGTTAGACGAAAGCACGGGCAATGCCCTACAGACGAAAGACGAAAGAAGCGCCGCAGGCACATGCCACGCCCTCGACACGCACGTAGCCATACTCCACGACGGTCGCGTAGTTGCCTGCTGTCTCGATTACAGCGGGCAAATCACCCTCGGGAACATCGCCGACCAAAACCTCGCCGAAATTCTCGGCTCGCCCCTCGCCCGCAAACTGCGCGAAGGGTTCGAAAAGCACGAATTGCGCCACCCCTTCTGCCAAAAATGCTCCTTCTGCAAGCGCTTCGGCAAGTAAGTTCCAGACAAATTGCTATATATCCTGCTAGAAATAGAAAGGAGATTAAACCGTGAAAAAGTTGTTCTTTGCATTGACTGCATGCGCCGTTCTTTTTGCCGCATGCGGAGACTCGACTTCCGCCCCCAATACAGCAAATTCTTCCGAATCAAGAGAGCCCGAATCTAGTTCTTCCATAGTGCAAGAATCAAGTTCTTCCATAGTGCAAGATTCCAGTTTTATCAAACAAATTTTCATTGAAAACGATTCCGCCCAAGCTGTTTTAGAAGCACAGATTCGTGTAGAAATGGCGATAATGTTTTCGGACACCCTGTCTGACCCTCGCGATTGCGTAAACCTCGGAAAAGCAATCCAGGATCCAACCGAAAACGAGATTCTCGGCTGCGAACGAAGGGTCTGTTCACTACACCCCGAAATCAAGTGGGAAAACCAAGAACTTATGGAGCTTTGCAATAGCCTGCACTAAGACAATAGTCCAGGACTTCACGGGAGTCTATGCCGAACAGCCCTTTATGCAGGAGCTGCGCGGGTACGATAATACCCGTTACATCGACTGCACCGACATTCCGGGCACGGACTGTTACTGCGACGACGAGGCCGTCGAAGCCATCCGCAGGCGCATTGCAGAGGCTGGCGTCACGGATGCAAGCGGCATTCACTTCTTCGACAACGGGAATTACCACTACATGAGCAAGATCTGGACAGACATGGTCCAGGAACCGTTCTCGCTCGTGGTATTCGATCACCACCCCGACATGCAGGAACCGCGTTTCGGGAACATACTCAGTTGCGGAGGCTGGGTCAAGAAGGTGCTGGAAGAGAACAAGTTCGTGCAAAGCGTAACTCTCATTGGAGTTGCCGACCACCTGGCGGAGGAAATTCCGCCCCATGACAAAGTCATGATTATCCGCGAAAGCGAAATTGTCACCCTGGAGGGGCGTAGCCCCGATAGGGTCCACGCATCTTCACACCCCCTTTACATCAGCATCGACAAGGACGCCCTCTCAACAGACTACGCCGCCACAAACTGGGACCAGGGCTCGCTCAGCCTTGAACACATGAAGGCGATTATCGAAGCCCTTGCACAAGGCAACAAGATTATCGGCATCGACATCTGCGGGGAACGCGCGCGCGACTTTGCCGGCGACGAACATCACTCCGTCCAAGAAGCGGACGCACTGAACGACCGTACAAACCGCGAATTGGTCGAATTTTTGCAGAATTTTTAACAGCTCTTGAAAATTGCCTGCCAATAGTCTATATTTGGGCCGTTAGAATTCTGCGATGTTGCAGGATTTTTCCGGAAGTCATTGTCTAACCTTCCTAAAAAAACAACATGAAAAGCTATATCCAGCGCGAATGGCAGGATCTGGTTGTCCTCCTCCGCAATATTCCCTCCCTCGTCGTCAGTTTCTTTATTCTCTCCGTCGTGTGCATGAACTTGCTCGCGAACAAGGAACTGGTCTCCTTCGAATACATGGCACTTGACTGCGGCTTTACGCTCAGCTGGTTCTCGTTCCTCTGCATGGACATGATATGCAAGCGGTTCGGGCCCAAGGCCGCCATGAAAGTCTCGGTAGTCGCCCTCTTCGTGAACCTGTGCACCTGCCTGTTCTTCAACATCCTTTCGCATGCGCCGGGAATGTGGGGCGAATTCTACAGCTACATCGACACGAATCCCGATGCGGCCAAGGTCGCAAACGACGCCCTCAACGCCACGTTTGGCGGTTCCTGGTACGTGGTGCTGGGCTCTGCGCTCGCCATGTTCACTGCGTCTCTCGTCAACTCCGTCGTGAACTACGGCATGGGAAAATTCGCGAAAGGCAAGGATTTCAAGACGTTCGCCGCACGTTCCTACGTTTCGACGATGGTCGCGCAGTTTGTGGACAACATGATTTTCGCCCTTACGGTAAGCCACGTGTTCTTCGGCTGGACCATGAAGCAGGTCATCATCTGTTCGATTACGGGCGCCGTCATGGAACTCCTCTGCGAAGTCGTCTTCAGCCCAGTCGGCTACAGAATGGCCTGCAAGTGGGAAAAGGAAAACGTCGGTAGCGATTACCTCAAATTCAAGGCGGGGCAAGCATGAACGTGTTTATCAGCGGAACGCACAGCGGCATCGGCCGAGCCATCGCGGAACTGTTCCTGAGCAGGGGCGCGCACGTTGTCGGTTTCGATATCCAGAAATCAACGATTGACCACGCCGAATACGAGCATCATATTGCCGACGTCTCGGACAAGGCGTCTTTCCCAGAACTTTCGATGGCGGCAAACATCGTCGTGAGCAATGCAGGCGTACAGAATTCCGGCCGCGACATCGAAATCAACTTGATGGGCGCGATGAACTTTGTCGAAAAATATGCCATCCAGCCCGAAATCAAGTCGGTGCTTTTCATTGCGTCTTCGAGCGCGCACACCGGCGACGAATTCCCCGAATACGCCGTTTCGAAGGGCGGGCTGTTGACCTACGTGAAGAACGTGGGCCGCCGAGTCGCCAAGTTCGGTGCCACATGCAACAGCATTTCGCCGGGTGGCGTCAAGACCAGCCTCAACAAACCCGTGATGGACGACCCTGCGCTCTGGAACCGCATCATGGACGTGACCCCGCTCAGGCGCTGGGCCAAGCCCGAAGACATCGCGGAATGGGTCTGGTTCCTGACCGTCGTGAACAAGAACTGCACGGGCCAGGACATCCTCGTCGACAACGGCGAGAAAGACTTGAACAGCACCTTCGTGTGGCCGTAATACTAGCGAATATCCAGCTGAGTAAAAGATTTATAATGGCTGGACGTATAGTAGATAACACAATCTGAAGCGTAGACAAGGCGCTTATTCCCTCGGTTGTCGCCAAAATAATCTACGTCAGCCTCATGATATGTGCCTTTGGGTAAAAGGCCCTCGTTGTTACCGAATTTGTCGCCACCAATCATCACACCAATCGTTGTCCACGGATTAAAATTCCATTTATCATCAAACGTGTTGCCTGTTTTCGATTCGTAAAGAGCAATACCCTCGTCCTTACCAACATAATTTGCAGGCAGTTTGTCGAACTTGCACAAGTACGCCGCCACAGAGTCCTTGGTAGTGTACAGGCCGGATTCCTCCACCGCCTCGTAAATGCTTTTTTCTGTTGCGCTAGATGATTCAGCAACACTGCTAGATGATGAATCGGCGTCATCTCCGTCGACAGGCTCCACTGACACCGTACACGCCGCAAAGCAAACTGCGACGAGCCATGCCAGGAGGGTCTTTAAGGAAACATTTTTCATGCAATAAATATACATTAAACGGCCCAAGCACGCAAAACAGCAAAGCGACCGACGATAAAAGAACTATATTGTGGGCGATAACTAATAACTATTAACCATCAATGGCAAAAAAAATGGACATTAACGAACTCGCACAAAAGCACATCTTGAACCAGCCCCTCTACGTGACCGGCAAGCCCATCGCCTACACCGCCCGCGAATTCGGCCTCGACCCGAAAGACATCGACAAGCTCGCAAGCAACGAGAACCCGTTCGGCCCGAGCCCGAAGGGCATGGAAGAGGCCCGCAAGGCCCTGGAAGAAATCAACCTCTACCCGGATGGCGGTTCTTACGACCTCATCGGAAAGATTGCAGAGTTCCGCGGCGTGAAGCGCGAACAGATTGCCGTGGGTAACGGCAGCAACGAGCTCCTGGACATGATTGCCCAGGTGTTCCTCGGCCCCGGCACCGAAGCCGTGATGGGCAAGCACAGTTTCGCCGTCTACAAGCTCGCCACCATGGCGATGAACGCAAAGATTATCGAAGTTGACATGCCGGCCCCGGCCTACAACTACGACCTCAAGGCCATGCGCGCCGCCGTGAACGAGAAGACCCGCATCGTGTTCCTCGCGAACCCGAACAACCCGACGGGCTCCGACCTCACCGCCAAGGAAATCATCGACTTCGCCGACAGCCTTCCGGAAACCTGCGTGCTGGTAATGGACGAAGCCTACACCGAATTCATTGAAGACACGCCGGAACTCGTCCCGGATTTCAACAGCCGCATCGCCGAAGGCAGGAACATCATCTGCTGCCGTACCTTCAGCAAGATCTACGGTCTCGCCGGCCTCCGCGTGGGTTACTGCATCACCCGCCCCGAAATCGTGAACCTCATCAACCGCGTGCGTGAACCGTTCAACGTGAACAGCATCGCCCAGGCCGCCGCCATCGGCGCCATCGACGACCAGGAATACGTGAACAAGGTCCGCGAGCTCAACAAGAAGGGCCTCGACCAGCTCAAGGCCGGCTTCAAGGAATTGGGCCTCGCCTACGTGGACAGCCATGCGAACTTCATCGCCGTCAGCGGTTTCAAGGACCCGATGGACGCCTTCAAGTTCCTGCAGGCCAAGGGCACCATCATCCGTCCGCAGCCTGCCATGGGTGACGTGCTCCGCATTACCGTGGGTACCGAAGCGCAGAACGCAAAATGCCTCGCCAATATAAAGGCATACCTCGGCAAGTAAACCGCGAGGCGAAACCTCACGGGGTTGCACGCGTTATATCGAAGCGCGGCTTTTGCAGCCGTAGCATAGCAGAAAACCTGGTCCGCGAGGGCCGGGTTTCTTTGCGTGGTAAAATCGTACGCGATCCCGACACGCCCGCCTACGAGAACGACGAAATCACCGTAGACGGGAAACTTATCGAGGCCGCCCAGAAGTTCTACTTCGCGATGAACAAGCCCCGCGGCATCGTCACCACCGCAAGCGACGAGAAAGGCCGCAGGACCGTAATGGACCTGTTCCGCGAGCAATACGCCAAACTGTTCCCCGGCAAGCCCGTACCGCACATATCGCCGGTGGGCCGCCTCGATGCCGCCAGCGAAGGATTGCTCCTGTTCACCAACGACACGCAATGGGCCGACGCATTGCTGGACCCGCGCACCCCGAAAGCACACATCAAAATCTATCGCGTGCAGGTCGCAGGCAAACCTTCCGCAGCCGACCTTGCGAAAATGGAAGCAGGATTCAACGTCCCGCCCCGCGTATTCGGCGAAAGCGAGGAGTTCATGCACGCCGAACGCGCCGTTCTCCACAGCGAGGGCGAAAAGAACTGCTGGCTCGAAATCACGTTGTCCGAAGGCAAAAACCGCGAAATCCGCCGCATGCTCGCCCACCTGGGTTACGAAGTCATGCGTCTCGTGCGCATCCAGTTCGACAAGTACACACTCGATGACCTAAAACCCGGCGAAATCCGCCCCCTGATTCTCCTCTAAAAATCAGATTCCTTACCTTTCAGCGTTATTTTATCCTATATTTCCTTCTAGGAGAAAACATATGAATTTCATCAAGCGAATCTATATTGCATCTATCGTCTTATCGCTTGCGTTCTTCGCAGCCTGCGGAGATTCCGAATCAAGCAACATCGCCAGACCCGACGACCATTCAGGATCCGACATCACGAATTCGTCTGCCGTAGATAAGAACAGTTCTACAACCGACAAAAACAGTTCCTCTTCGGCCAAGAGTTCCTCGTCCACCAACGGTACTTCATCTAGTTCGGATAAGAATGGCGCATCCTCGTCAAGTTCGGGGAAAAACAACTCAACTTCATCAAGTTCCAGCATCAACGGCAGTGAAATAGCCGGAGGATGCTTCGTAAGCCTAGATCCTGTAGACTGGCGCATCATAGGTAAAGACACCGTATATATGCGTTACATTATTTCCTGCGACGGAGTCTCCTTGGGCTATATCTATAACGAAACCAATGAAAATCTCCCCATCGCAGCCGGTGGTCAAAAATGCACCTTGGACGACCACCTCGACGGTACTGTCGATGTCACCTGCGGCACAAACACCTATACTGCAAACAAACCTAGCGACATGGGCGTAGGCCTTTTTTCTGCGCCCGAGCTCGTTTCTTGCAAGGACACGGATTTATGGTGCCATAGCCCGATTATAGACGGAGCAGACAAGAGCCCCATCACTCAGATGATCTACAGAGAAAACGAAGGCTTTTTCTTCGCCAGCACAGGCACTCACGACCTGACAGACTGGAACGGAATTTGCATCACCTATACATCCGATACTGCAGCATATCTTATCATGGACCTTGGCGAAGCAAAGAACCAGGAACTAAACAACAACCTGCCACAAGTTACGCTCAAGAACAAGGCTCCGCTCCCCACAGAAAGGTGTTTCGGTTGGAAAGCATTCAAGCAGCCTCGCTGGGCTAGCCCCGCCATATCGGGAAATGACGCCGCCAAAACCATCGCCAGTTTCAAAATCAATCAACCATCAGGAAGCAATTTCGACCTTATCCGCATAAGAGCGTATCGGAATGAAGATCATTCCTTTGATCGGACCTGCGGTGATATGTGGTGTGCCGAATATGCAGAAGAAACGGTCATTACCGACTGCGGCAACGAGCCTGTCGGAGACTGGAAATCCACGACAGACGCCACCTCATCCGTGATTTGGCCTGCAAAACTCGGGCACGAGTTTAACCCTATATCTCTACTTCCGGTTATTGATATTTATAACAGTGTAGCAGGAACTTTCACCTTGGGCAATGGGGAAAATCCCTATGCAAAGATTGGTTTCGACATGAACTACAATTCCGACAAAGATTTCGACATCACCCAATGGGGTGGATTCTGCGTCACCTATAAATCCAGCCATGACTTCTTTGCGGAATTAACCCCGTCCAACGCAACCGAAGGCCAAGAGATTCCTAGAGTTCTAGTTCCCAGATCGCTGGAATACACGACCATCGACTTGCCCTGGTCTTCGTTCAGCCCGTCAGACGCTAGTACCGTAAACTTTGTCAACTTCGTGTTCAGCGAGCCCGCCGGAGCTACAGGCTATTTCGCCTTCTTCACCGTAGGCAAGCCGGGAACCTGCACAAAATAAAGGATTACTTCCCCATAAGGAGCTTGATATAATCATCTCCTTCTTCGCCAATCAACTGCAGGACCTTCAGGGACTTGTCAACAACAATTGTGCGCGGAAGGGAAATATTCTGGCCTTCCTTTACAAGCCCAAAGCCTTCAGTCAAGCGGCCATAAGGGTCAGTAACGGACGCGATTTTATCAGCAGAGAGTTTAGTAAGAAAATTCTTTACCTTGGCCGTCTCGCGCTCCCCCACATTCACGAGCACAATCGCCGTCCCCGCCTTCTCGATTTCTGCCTGGTGCGCAACAACCTGCTTTATACCCGCACGACACGGGATACACCATGTAGCAAAATAGACCAGCGCCACACGGTCATTTTTTTGGGCTAGGCGCTGCAGGTGCACTCGCGTAAACGGAGCATTGTCATTCTGCAATTCACGTACAGCAAACCACGGGAGCGAATCCTTCATGGCCTCGGGTAACGGAAGTTTCTGCGAATCAGCGGCAAAAGCACTAGTAGAAAAGAATGTGACAATCGCAAAGAGTGCGACAAAAAGCTTTTTCATATTACCTCGGAACCCATCGACCAAGTTCCTTAAACCAGTCGGCAAGTAAATTGCCCTTGTCTATACTGTTTACAATCTTGGACTTGGCCTCGGCCTCGTCAAACCTACCCGCGCCCTTGAGAGTTGCGCCTAGGGTAAAATACGTCTCGCCACTGCACGAACTGCCGTTCAGTGCCACGACCTCGGTACAAATGACTCCCAGGCCGCCTTCCTTGCACTTGGGGTCAGAAAGTTCGAGACTCAGCACAAGCCCGACTTCGCAGGCAGTATCCTGATTCGTCTGCAGATAAATTTTTTTCGACAGTTCCTGGAAAATCTTGACACCCTCTTCGGCCTCGAGAACGCCTTCAAAGTAAACCTTGTAGCGGCTCTTGAAATCGTTGTAATTTTCCTGGGCCTTAACGTAGTTCTCCTCGATGTCGCCATAACCGTCCTTGAAACCGAGCGATTCGAGAATCTGCACGGCAGATTTGTACGTGGCATAGGCCTCGACCATCTTGTCGTAGTTACTAAACTTTTCCAGCGGGTGGCTGGTCATCTGGAGAACAGCCATCGAAGACACAAGCGCATCTCGCGCCGTCTGGTAATCCTGGCGGTAAGGTTTTGCCGCATCTTCCCTATTCATACAGGCAACCACGCCCACAAGGCCGTCACGGGTAAGCGTCTTTTGCACATGTACGTCCTGACGGTTGCGTAGCTGCGTTGTCACATTCGACTGGATTTCAAAACTCGACTCGATTTTTTCCTTGCCATCGGCACTCACCTGTTCGCGCTTGACAGCCGTATTGCTCGCCGTAACGGAACTCTGGATCTGGGCTGCAATTTTCGTAATGGCAATATCTAGAGCTTGGTCATAATCCTCAGCGGTAGCGGTCCCCTGCAGGCTGCCTATGGGGCACTTCTGCATGCGCAGTTCCTCGGCCAGGGACAATGTCGGCTTAGGCGACGTAGAAGGGTTCGTCGCAGGCGTAGGTTCACTCGAAGAACAGCCCAGGATAGCCAAAAAGGCCATAAGAGGCAAGGACATTCTCGAAAAAGGGACTCGTTTCATCATCGTAAAGAAATCTAAATCTTCATATTGCAAAAGTCAAGTAAGAACCTCACCGAAATCGCCCATTTGCCTTGTTTTTCAGGGAAAAGGCGACAATCCATACGAGAAAGTGCAGGCCTTTGTGAGGCCCGCACTTAACACAGAAGGAGAACTCTAAACTAACGGAAATTCGCCGTAAGGGCATTGACTTGGCCCGGATTGAAGGTGCGGGTCGCTTCCATCACACCATCGCTCCAGCCGGAGAATACGGCACCCGAAGTGGGTTCGGCAGTCACCGTCACGGGCAAATCCTGGAAGAACGAGACCTGCATCGGGTACGTGTCAATCGGCAGGTTGTGCACTAGAATACGGCCCGAGCCCTGCACTGACAAAGTAACAGGAACGTTCGAACCTAGGCAGAAGTACGACTGCATTTCGCTCATAATCGTCTGCTGGCGGCTCTGCGCATAGCTCTTTACCGTTTCAAGGTTGTTCGACATCGAAGACGTGTTGTAGCCCCAGAACTGCGCATCGCGGGCAATTTCGGGTTCCACCTGCGACTGCAATTCATCAATACGCTTCAGGAGCCGCTCGGCTGAGAAGTTCATGGATAGCAGGACGCTAAAGCGGTTGATGAACGCCTTCTTGAAGCCTTCGTTGCCGAGCAGGCGAATCATGAGAATCGTGTGGTCCGAGATAGAGCCCGTCGGCTGCTGATCCTGACAACCCTGCTGGCCACCTTGCTGGCCACCCATGCCCGGCATCATCATGCCACCACCGTTACCGGTGCCGTTGACATTGGTCACGTAGCTGAACACATTGCCGCGCTGCTGGTTGTAACTCACGCCAAAACCGAAGTCGGTATCGTACAGGAACCACCTCCACTTGCTCTTCTGGCTGGCGACACGCCACTTCTTCATATTGTTGTGCGGCCAGTCGCTATTGTTCAAGAACATTTCGGCTTGCATGTAGTTCATGAAGTTGTCGACATCTATCTGGTCGGCAATCTTCTTGTAGTTTGCTTCACTAGCGAGAGTATTGCTCTGGAGCCAGCTAAGCATCGACTTGTAATCGGCAGCGGAACCGGCAGAGGCCTCGTCAGCTCCACTAGCTGTCGTAGCAAGGAGATCGATGTCGTTGGGATCGTAACCATACTTGGTTTCGTAATAGTACTCGTTGTTGCGTTCGCGCAAGTCGTGGATGCCATAATACTTGCCGTTGTAGTACACCACGACATAACGTCCTCGCTGGTAATCTACGTCAAGGCCTTCCGTCATCGAGGTTCCCAGGCGGTCGCGCACGTACTCGTCGCCGCTGTTGTTACCGAAGTTCCTGAGCGAGAACGCCTTAAATTTCTTGAGTTCCGGGTAATCCGGGAACAGCGGGTACTTGAGACGCTTGTTGCCGTATTCCTCACGCAGTGTCACGGCGAACGACTTTTTCTCCTTCGCGCGGCTGTACTGGCCCGAAATCTTGTAGTCGCCCATCACACCAAACGCAGGGGTCTTCGGGGAACCGGGTTCAAACATTTCCACATAAACAGGGAGTTCACGGTTACTCCAGAAGTTTGCACCCTTCTTCGGGTCCATCATGGAGGCTCCGTTACCCGTCATGTACAAGCCCGTATCGGGGCTGAACATCGAAAGCGGGTCGGTAGTCACGAAGATGGCAGCAAGGGTCGGCTGCTGTTCAAACACGTAGGTACGGATAAACTCTTCGCTCGGGAAACTCCCTTCGGCAAAGGTGCGGCAGCGCAACACGGTTGTGCTAGAGATGTTCAGGGACTGCACTACGGGAGAATTCATCGTAGGTTCGGTTCCGCCCTGTTCGCAGCGCGTTCCGGCCGGGAACGAGACTGAAACTGCAGAAGAATAGAACCCCGAAGGCGGAACGTTTACAGCATTGGACTGTGCCTGCACCGCAAACACCTCGCCCGCCGTATTGCCATAAGGCGAAGGAGTAGCAAAGCCCCACTTGCCAGCAGCATCACGGGACCAGGAAGCCCCCGTCGGGAGAGCAGTATAGCTCACGGAATCAAGGATGGAATTGTTTTCGTCTACAAGGAAAAGAGTTCCCGAATTTTCGGCCTTGAAGGTCGTGTGCGGTTCGTGACCGCGCTTGCGGGCGATATACGACGTCACCATGAGGGTCGTCGTTTCGCTGCCCTGAGTTTCTGTAGCAAACGTAGTCGCCGAAACCTGCGAAAGATTGAGCGCTCTAGCATTGTCGCCAAGACGCACATAATAGACGGCACTAGAATCGCCCGTACCGCGGAGGTTCTTGCCGCTCCAGCCGCTCATTTCAGAGCCTTCCTTGAAGTTCAGGCGAATCTTGTGGTTCTTGGTGATGAACCCGCGTACCACGAGCTGGTCAGCACTGCTCGGCTTCGAGGCGGCATTGACCACCACGCGGGAATATTCACCTCCCTGGGCAACCTTCATCACGGCGCCCACAACATTACTGCCACCTTCGTTATAGCAGAGTGCGGATTTCCCAGGCAGATTCGTCACGTTGTCCGTAGAACCAGTCGCAGCGCCAGCACCGGCACCTGCTCCGGCACCACCTGCTCCAGCGCCACCGCCAAAGTCAAAGGCGCCACCGCCAGGATTCATGCCGCCGCCCCAATCACCCATGCCGGGGAATGCGCCGAACCCGCCCGCAGACGCTTCGGAAGAGCAGTTCATACTGAGCATGTCCACAGAATCAGACGGAGCAACGTAATCGGCGTAGTTCTTGCCCGAAAGGAACACCACCATGTGGCTCTTTGCAGGGACCGTCGCATTGCCGAACACCCAGCGGCGCGGATATTTCGCGTCATTACTGAGGGCCACGCCCTTGAGGCTCACCGGAGCGTCACTCGTGTTGTAGAGTTCGAGCCAGCCCGGATCATTGCCGTCATTATCCTTGAAATTCGCATTCTCGGGCGAAACTTCGGAGAAAATAACCGGGAAGTTACCCGCGTAAGTGAGCGGAGTATCGACCGGGACCATCTGCGGGTCTTCGCCAGGGAGCGGTCCCTCGTGCGAACCGTCATCCTTCTTGGAAGAAGAGGACGCAATCGGCAAACCGCCCTGGGAAAGCGGAGTATCCCCGCCACCTGAAACACTGGAACCTGGTATCGGCTGGCCATCATCGCCAATAACAGCCGAAGATCCTCCCGGCAAATCGGCACCGGAATCTATATCCGGACTTGTTCCGGAATCATCTGAGCATGCCACCACGCATGCCAATCCTAAACATACCACACACCAGAATGAATAACTCCTGATATGCATACTTCAATAATATCTTTAGAAATGCCGTTTTTCAAGAAAAAACGCGATTTACACGACAGATTCCGTTCATAAAAACGGGACATTTTTTCCCTTCTCGCTCATCATGGGACTATTCGCCCCAAAAAAGGGTATATTAGGAACATGAAGGCCTCTTTTCTCTCTTTTTTGACACTCGCGGGCTTTTGCGCCGCATGGGCAGCCCCCCTGTTTATCGGCTATTATCCCGACTGGGGAAAATGGCACAAACCCGCCTACACGGTAGACAAAGTCCCGTACGAAAAGTTGACGCACGTACTGTGGAGTTTCATTACGCCGAACACCGACGGTTCGCTCAAGGGCGATGCCGCAGACGACCCGACTGCACTCGATGAAATGGTCTCGCTCGCGCACGCCGTAGGCACCAAGGTCATCGTCTCGCTCGGCGGTGGCGGACAGAGCGAAAACTTCGTGCCCGTCGCATCGAACGACGCGCTCCGCCAAAAGTTTATCACGAACCTCGTGCAGTTCCTCGCCGACCACAACCTGGACGGCCTTGACATGGACTGGGAATGGGAATACAATCCCGTACCCGACGCAGACACCATCGCCTACAACAAGCTGCTCACCGAGCTCCGCGCAGCGCTCCCCGAAGGCAAGACTCTTTCGGCAGCACTCCCCTGCTCGCAGTATTACGGCAAATACTTCACGCCCGAAGTCCTCGTGAAAAACCTCGACTGGCTCGGGTTCATGACCTACGACATCACCGGCGACTGGGACGAAAAGGCCATGTTCGATTCGCCGCTCTACCCGCACGAAGGCTACACCACCTGGTCGTGGGAACAGACCCGCGACTACTGGAAAAATCGCGGAGTCCCCACCGAAAAGATGGTCTTCGGCATTCCCTCCTTCGGGTTTGAATTCAAGGGCGCCACGGGCCCCGGCACCGATTTTACCAAGGGCACGGCAAAGCAGGTCCCGTACAAGGACATTGTCGCGAACACCGAATGGGAATACTTTTTCGACAGCGTCTCCGTGGAACCTTACGGCGTATCTTCGACCGGCTACGTGACCTTCGAAGATCCGCATTCCTCTGCCGTCAAGAGCCGCTGGGTCAAGGACAACGGCTACGCAGGCATCATGGTCTGGGAAGTCTCGCACGACTACATCGAAGGGGTCGGAAACCCGATCCTCGACAGCATCGCGGTAGTTTTGCGCGATGGTTCCACCGACGCAATTCCATACGCCCGCAAGGTCCGCACCACATCGCAGCCCCGGGCGCAAGGCGTTACAGACAAGCAGGTGGACGCCCTCGGGAAGAGCGTGAAGGGCAAGCCGAAATTTATCCGTGTTTTCGAGCCGTAAAAAAATCATTTTTTTACTTGACTTTACGCAAATTCTGTATTAGATTGACAACATCGGGTCTTTTCCCGAAAGGTGTGTGGATTATATGGTGAAAAAATATCTCGCGGGCGCCGCCCCCGTTATCACAACTGCGGCATTGGCAACAGGCATGCTTGCCGCAATGTCATTCGCGGCGGACCGTTCCGTCGCCCTCAACAAAGAAATCGAGACGCTCGAACCCATGAAGGGAATCGTGTTCTGGCCCGACCAGGCAAAAGACCAGAAGGACCTTCAAAAATCCATCTCGCTCGAATTCTCGTACTGCCTCCCCTGCGCCGTGGTGACAGGCAAGACCGACGGCAAAATCAACTACGACTGGAGCAGTTTCGAGAAGATGCTCGACGACATCGCGAGCCGCGGGCACCAGGCTATCGTGCGGTTCCGCATCGAGTACCCGAGCGCAACCATCACGAACGCATCGGGCTGCACCGAGAAGGTAAAGGGCGCCACCGCAGTCCCCAACTACATCAAGGCGAACAAGTCCTACACCGAGACATATTCCGAAGACCCGGGCGGCGACGGCCCCACCTACTACGCCGACTGGAGAAGCGAAGAACTCAAGTGGTTCTACAAGCAGTTCTACACCGACTTCGCGGCCAAATACGATAAGGATCCGCGCATCGCCTTCGTGCAGGCCGGTTTCGGGCACTGGGCCGAATACCACATATACGGCACGACGCTCAAGCTGGACACGAACTTCGCCGGCAAGGATTACCAGAGCGAATTCCTCAGGCATCTTGACACACTGTTTGCAGAGACTCCCTGGAGCATCTCCATTGACGCCGCCGACAAGAAATACACACCTATCGCAGGGAACAAGACCCTACTCGGGCTCAAATTCGGGCTGTTCGACGACTCCTTCATGCACAAGGAGCACGATATTGCGCAGGGTGACGGCGACAACGAGAAAAACTGGCAGGCCATCGGCGAAAACCGCTGGCAAACATCGCCCGCCGGCGGTGAAATCAGCTACTACGAAGACAAGGACCAGCACGAATTCCTGAACCCGGCAGGCCTCTACGGCGTCACCTGGGAAGATGCAGCCGCCAAGTACCACATGACGTACGTGATCGGCAACGACGCGCCCGAAGGCCAGTACGCCACCAAGGACCGCGTGTACGAGGCCAGTTCCTATGCGGGCTACAAGTTCGAAATCACGGGCTACGCAGTCAACAAGGTTTCGGCCGCCGTCCGCGTGAAGAATGTCGGCATCGCGCCGCTGTACCACAACGCCTACGTGACCGTGAAGGGAGTGCGCAGCAAGACTTCGCTCAAGGGACTTTTGCCCGGCAAAGAAGCCACCTACACCGTCGCAGGTCTCGAAATCGGCGACAGCGAATCGCCCGAAGTGACCATTACCGGCGACAAACTTCTGAAAGACGCGACCATCCCCTACAAGGCAAAACTCGACGGGAGCGCAGATGTCATCGAAGGGCTCGTCGACGAGAACGGAACCACAGCCATCGCGGGTGCGCGCATTTTAAGCCCCGACAAAGACAATCTCGACAAAACACGCACCAACAAGCTGACCGACCTCAAGGGCCGCAACGTTCCGGGCAAGGCCGCACACGGAGCGTATTACAAGGTCAAGGCGAAATAGTTTCGGTATGCCGCCCGCTAGTCCTTCACGCAGCGGACGGAAATGGCGTACATGTACTTCTCGTTAACCGAGATATGCGTCCCGGTCGCCCAGGAAGTATAGTCATCGTACATGATGAACATCCAGGCGTATTCCTCGGCATAGTCCAGCGACCAGAAGAACGCCTTCTCGCCGGCATTCTTGAATTCGTCAGAATCAAAAAGGTAGTAGCCGCCCGGCAACAGCGAAAAGCCGAAAATGTCGCTGCCGTAGGGCCACGCGGTAGCGCTCCTCAGCATGTTGGAAACGCGGTCGGGTTCGCCCTCGTCCACAACTTCGACTTTCGGCAAGAGCGCACTGGCCTGGTCCTCGACGTCGTGCATTTCCTTTGTCGTAGGCAGGTGCCAGCCATCCATGCATATTCCCTGCACCTTCTCTAAATCCTTGCAATACGTTCCGTTGCCGCATGTGAGCGGATTTTCCGGGTCATTCGCAATAGCGACCGAGTCAATCGCGGCAGCCCACGTGTAAAGCCTGCCGTACTTGGTACAGCTATCCGCCTCGTTACCATAACACCAGCTTTTGCCAAGCAGGCTCGGCGTCGCATTGCTATCCGCATAGTTTAGATTTTCTGCCATCCACACCGCAGAATCCATCTGCACCGTCTTGTAAACTTGTCCGTCGCGCTCGTCCACGACTTCGCCATACTCGATATCGGCATTCAGGTACTGCCAAGGCACCTTCCCTTCCAGGCCCATCTTTTTCGCAGTCGTATCCTTCGTCGAATTGATTCCCAACTCTTCTTCGCCACGCTTTTTCAAGTTCGCAGCCAAATTAGCCAGGTATTCTTCGGCGACAACCTTCGCGATAAACCTGCGCGTGCATACCAGGTGAAGTTCCGTACACGATTCTTGCCCGAGCTGGTCCACAAATTCACCATCAGCCTTTTCACAATCCTCCGCAAACGCATCGAAGTCCGCCCTACAGGCCGATTCATCGTCTTCCGCATAACTGTTGTCAAGCCTATCCGTGGTCACGGCGTACAGGGAATCTCGCGACAGAATCTGGGTCAGCGTCTTTTTCGTTTCACCCAAGGAGAGCGAAAGCCGGACGGCATTCTGTTTCTTGTAGATGTAGATACTCGAAGAATCCGCACCGGAATCTGCAGGCGCAAAGGCGTAATACCGTTCTCCATCCGAGTCAAAGTTCACCTCGTACCACGATATGGACGAATCGCCTTCCATCACAACCTTCGAAGAATCGACAGGCTCGGACTCCCACGTCGACAGGATCTTCATGTAGGCAACGGTATCCGTGATATTCTGCGCGTTTTCCTCTTCGGTCGTGCCATGCGCAAGATACTTCTCGTTTTCGGAACACGCCGCAACAACAGCCAAAAGAACCAAAAACGGAGAAATCCACAGAAGAAATACGGGTAGCAACTTGCGCATATATGAGAAATATATAAAAGATTTTTGTCGGGGGAAGCCTCCCCCTCGCTCGCACTTCGTTGCTCCCTACCCCTTCGAGCGGGCCCTCAGTCGCCGGCCCGCAACGCCCCGGCTAATTATTTCAGCTTGGCAAGGTGGTCAAAATTTTTGACCACATCCTTTTTCTCACTTTTAATTGCGGCGAATTCGCCATAATTAAAGGCAAATTCATTTACAATCCCATCTCCTTCACTTCCTTAATCAAGAAGTTTTCTAACTGTTGCTTGTCGGGAAGTTGAAGTTTGTATGTCGAAACAAACAGCTTCTCGTCCATGCCATTTAACACGTACTGGACCATTTTCGGCCCTTTTTCCGTACAGAGCAAAATCCCGATCGGGGGATTATCCCCGTCCACCATCTCGCAATCCTTGAAATATGAGATGTAGGCATTCAATTGAGCCGCATGTTCGATGCGGAACTTACCGACCTTCAACTCCACAATCACATTGCAGTGCAGCAAACGGTTGTAAAGCACCAAATCGATAAAATTATACTCGTCGTCTATGATGATGCGTTTCTGCCGAGCCTCAAAGCAGAACCCTTTGCCCATCTCCAACAGGAACTCCTGCAAATGATCCATGATTGCTTGCTCCAATTCTGTTTCGGAAAAAGCATCCTTGGCATCAAGGTCTAAAAAGTCGAGAGTATACGCATCCTTAACCGACAGAACTGCATCAGCACCGCCCTTTTCCACCCTTTGCAGTAGCAGTTCCGGCTTTTTGCTAATCCCGCTCCTGAAATAGAGCTTCGTGTCGATTTGCCGATGGAGTTCCCTCACGCTCCATGTGCCCTTGATACATTCAAGTTCATAGAAGAATCGCTCAACAGGATCTTCGATAGGCATTATTTCTTTAATGTGCGAGAAAGAAAGTCGTGTTACAAGCAGTTCTGGCGGCGTTTCGAATTTGCGAGACACTGTCTCGCAAATTGAGCCACCGAGTTTTTTCTCAATAAAAGCCATTTTTCCGGGGAAAAAGTCTATTCCCCGCAATTTGTGAGACGCAGTCTCACAAATCTGTGGATATTTCACGTAAAACATCCTGCATGCATTCAGCAACTGTCGGTCGAGTCCCTTGATGGACAACTTATCCGCCAAATTCTGCAATAGGCGAGCCCCGTACTTGGCTCGGTCGCACCCCTCTTGCTCATATTCGACTATATAGCAGCCGATGGCCCAATTTCGTATTGTCAGCAGCTGGTTTACAGCACCCTTGGCTACAGAACTAGTCGCGTTATGGACGTTTTTTACTCGTTCTGCAAGGTTTTCAAAAGTTGTTCCGTCAGCCTTGCCGATAGGCGACACACGCTTATTCATCTTTTACTCCCTTCCCCGCAGACATGCGTAAAACAGCGGGGCTTTTTCGCTTCATTTTGCTCTTTTGAGCACTATAAATATAAACTTTCTAGGGGTGAATGTCAAGAGTTTTTTGAAAAATTCCACATTTTATACCATTCCAATAATCTATATTGCAGTTGACATAGCCCCGTACCGAATGGTTCGGAGCAACCGGAATTTTTGAGATTCGTCTCTTATTCTCGAACCTGAAACTACCACTTTCAATCAACACGAGAGTAAGACGAACGCTCACGTCCCAATTGGGGCGTGGGTCGTTTGTGCTTATTGTGTTGAAGGGTGTGGTAGCCCACAGGTTCGATAAGCACGCGAAACGACTCCACGCCTTTTTTATTTTCAAATAATTGGTAGAGTTTTTCTTCTGCAATAGGGACTTATCTCGCTGATAAGGATGCCCCTATGGCAAAAATCGAAGTCATACAGACTGTTGACACATCAAATTTCAAGGCAGCCAATGCCGAAGAGCTGAAAAAGCAGATTGTACACTATTTTGCCGAAAAAGGATGTCCACCGACTGTTGAAATCATTTCCGACAATACAGTCAAAATCACTTTTGACACAGATAGCCTTGAATACGCTGAAAAGAATTTTCAGAAAGCGTCTTTAGCTTGCAGTGAGGGACGTTTCAATGCGGCAATGGATTTGCTGCATAAAGCAATCAAGGCCTGCCCTGGGTTTTCTGAAGCTCATCGCCTTCTAGGACAAGTTTTCTACCAGCAAGGTGAAATAGAGAAGGGCATGAACGAAGTCCTTGAGGCGCTTCTCATCGACCCCAAAAATATGTGGGCACTCATCCTGATGGGCAACATCCTCGCCAACGGCAAGAATAATGCCGAAGCCGCAGACGGATATTACAAGAAAGTTTTGGAATACTATCCCGATAATGCAATTGCTCTCAACAATGTGGCCGGGACACTGATCAAGAAAAAAGATTACGACGGGGCAATTCGCTACATGAAGCGAGCCCTTGAATTGGATAATACCTACACGAACAGCTATTACGGAATTGCTTTGGCATACTATCAAAAGGACGATTTGGACAACGCTTTTGAATATGCGAGTCAAGGTGCGCTGAAGGGAGTCAATCGCGCAGAAGATCCTGGCGTTCGTCAAGAACTTTTGAAACTGCTGCTGACCATTGCAAGAGATATTGCTCAATCTACAGATTACGAATCCAAGGTTTTCGAATTTGCGCACAGCCTTGAAACCAAGTTTGATGTAGCAATCAAATTCGAGCGCGATGACGAGCAGGATACTTTAGCACATTTGGAATTCGCAGATTTCCATCATCGCAAGGATCACGTTGTCAAATACAAGAAAGATGGCAACTATTGCCACTACATGCTGCATGAATTGACTCACCTTGAAATGATGTTATCCGCCCAAAGGAATGGCAAACTCCAGACCATCGGATTTACACAGAAAAATTTTGATGCTTTCTTGCAAGACTATAAACGCCATTTCGATGAAGTCAAGAAAAAAATAGGTGCAGTCCAATCGGAAAAATTGGCGAAGCACTTATTCCAAGGATTGTCATTACAGGTAATGAACGCTCCGTTAGATTTGTTCGTAGAACAGAATATCTATCAGAAGACGGTATTCAGGCCACTTCAATTGACATCGTTATTTGCAATGGAATCAAGCAACATCGATGCCGTGCGACAGACCGCGAATGTTGCTGAATTTCCGCAAATTATCAAGGACACGAATAAACTGTTAAACATGCTTCAATCCTTGCTTTTACGCAAGCTCTATGGATTGGATTTTGTCAATCAGTACAAGCCCTCGCAAAACATGCTGAACAGAGCAAAAGAGTTTTTCAAGGTATTTGAAGATACTCTTGCCACGTTCAATGCCGGCGACGAATACACAGTCTTTGAAAAGGTTGCTACAGCACTTGGCCTAGTAAAGTATTTCACGCTTTCCGGCGTAGAAAAGAGCGAAATCAAAACAGAGACCGACAGAAAGCAGGACCAGTTCAACGAAACGCACAATCCTGCAAATGCAGATCCGATGATTGCCGTCATGATGTCCTCCTATATGGTCGGGGCTTTGGAATACTTTGAAGGACTATTGCCAGAAGACATCGAGAAGATTGCCTTTGAATGCGCCATGGTTGGACAGAACGGAATCAGCCCGGCACAAAAGAGCGGATACAAACTGAACAACGTTCCTGAAAAAGACTTTAGCGGCTATGAACTGCTCGCTTATTACTATGCAAGCTGGGCAATTTCACATCCAGAAATGCTTGACAAGTTGCAATTGCCGTTTGCGGATGCCTACAACATGGCAAAACAGATGTTTGATTCCAGACGAGGTGAAAAATGAGCGACTTTGAAAAAATGAAGGCGAAGGTCAAGCAATTCACTATTGACCGCGATTGGGATCAATTCCATAATGGCAAGGATCTCGCCATTGCTCTTTCGGGCGAAGCATCGGAACTTCTCAATGCGTTTCTCTGGAAGAAGCCCGAAGATGTAAAAATTGAGAAAGTCAAGGAAGAACTCGCAGACGTATTCAATTATGCATTCTTGATGGCCGACAAGTACAATCTCGACATTGAACAAATCATGGATGAAAAACTGCGGATTAACGGAGAAAAGTATCCAGTTGATAAGGCTAAGGGATCCGCGAAGAAATATAACGAGTTGTAGGGGTAAGAACAATGATTGTATATAGCGGTATAAAATCTGAATTTATGAATAGCGTTGTTAACGACACCATTGCCCTGGAAGTTCAAAACACTATTTGGCAAAAAATGGGAAGAGCTACTCCACAGAATGAATTCCGTGCTTGGGAAAATTCCTTACAATATATGTTCAAAGTGTTGAGTGACGAAGAAATCCCTAGTAATGCAGGCATTGCCATTGAATACAACATTCCTCAGACAAGTAAGCGAGTCGACTTCATCATTTCTGGGTATAATGAAAAGAAAGAGTCAAATGCTGTTATTATTGAATTGAAACAGTGGGAAAAAATTGAGGCTATAAATTCTACTGATGCTTTAGTAAAAACATATGTCGGAGGAGCCAACAGACTTGTTGTTCATCCCTCTTATCAAGTATGGTCCTATACCAAAATGATTGAGGATTATAACCAAAATGTACAAGACTCAAAAATAACGTTGTCCCCATGTGCATATCTTCATAATTATACAAAAGTTGACAACGACCCCATAGAGGCTCCACAATATAAAATCTATCTAGACGATGCACCCGCATTCGCCAAAGGCGACGTTCCTAAACTTAGGGACTTTATAAAAAAATGTATCAAAAAGGGCGATAATCGCGAAATCCTCTATCATATAGATCACGGGAAAATAAGGCCCTCCAAGAGTCTTCAAAATGCCATTGGGCGAATGCTTCAAGGTAACAAAGAATTCACCTTAATAGACGAACAAAAGGTTATTTACGAGCAGATTTTAAAGTGGGCTCAAGAAGCACTAAAAAAAGAACAAAAGAAAACCATTATTGTTGAAGGAGGGCCGGGCACAGGAAAGACCGTTCTTGCAATTAATCTTCTTGCGCAGCTAACAAAAATGGGTCAATTCGTCCAATATACATCAAAAAATTCTGCCCCACGAAATGTTTATCTAGCTAAATTAAAAGGGTTATACACGAAAAGTAGCATAGACAACATGTTCAAAAGTTCTGGAACCTATGTTGAAGCTCCGACCAACTCTGTACACACTATACTTGCCGACGAATCTCATCGTCTTAATGCAAAATCAGGACTATATCAAAATTTAGGCGAAAATCAAATAAAAGAAATAATCAATGCATCCTATTGCAATGTTTTTTTCATTGATGAAACCCAACGTGTGACCATTGATGATATTGGTTCCATTGACGAGATAAAAAAATGGGCAAATCAACTAGGATCAACAATTGAACATGTGCAATTACAATCCCAATTTCGCTGTAACGGTTCAGATGGTTATCTAGCATGGTTAGATGATGTTTTGGAAATTAGGGAAACAGCAAATTATAATTTAGATGGCATAGACTACGATTTTAGAATTTTAGATAATCCTGAAGATGTTAGGACTCTAATTGTAGAAAGAAATAAAATTAACAATCGTTCTCGTATTCTGGCTGGTTATTGTTGGGATTGGAAAAAAGATCAAAACAACAACACAAACTATCACGACATAAAAATCGACTCATTCGAAATTAGTTGGAATTTGAAGAACACTACGACATATGCAATAGATCCAGGATCCATTAAAGAGGCTGGTTGTATCCACACATCACAAGGTTTAGAGTTTGATTATGTAGGTGTTATAATCGGCAAGGACATTCGTTACGAAAACGGAAAAATCGTTACAGATTTCACACAACGAGCAAGAACCGATAATTCATTAAAGGGAATCAAGTCTATTTATAAAAAGAAACCTGCACAGGCTCTTCAAATAGCCGATAAAATCATCAAGAACACATACAAAACCCTTATGACCCGCGGAATGAAAGGTTGCTACGTATATTGCTGCGATAAGGCTTTAGCCGATTATCTGCGTAAAAGAATAGACATCAGTAATATATAAGCTCTTTTTGGAAACTTGTGCTCCATCTATTCTCTATTAGCGGGGGCGGCGATTGAGCCCCCGCTCGAAAGGGTAGCGGATGATACGGCTAGATGGCGGGTCGCAGCCCGCCATGACGACGTAGCAGGAGCGAGGGGAAGGCTTTCCCCTCATATAAAGGCCTTTTTTCGCAGAAAAACAAGGAAGATTCCCGGTCAAGCCGGGAATGACAATGAAGGTATTTTACTATCTTTGTGCCCACTATGGAAACTCGTTATAACGCTAAAGATGTGGAGGCCCGCTGGCATAGCGCCTGGGCCGAAAAAAACAGTTTTGCACCCAGCGGAAAGGGCGAACCGTTCTCGGTCGTGATTCCGCCCCCGAACGTTACCGGCGCACTCCATTTGGGACATGCGCTGAACGATACGCTCCAGGACATTTTGGTACGCTACCGCCGCAAGACGGGCCGCGACACGCTGTGGATTCCGGGTACGGACCACGCCGGTATCGCCACGCAGGCAGTCGTCGAAAAGCGCCTTTTCCAGGACGAACACAAGACCCGCCACGACATTGGCCGCGACGCCCTGGTGGAACGCATCTGGAAGTGGAAGGACGAATACGAAGCCCGCATCACGAAGCAGCTCAAGAGCCTGGGCGTCAGCTGCGACTGGAGCCGTCAGCGCTTCACGCTGGACCCGGTCTGCGCCAAGGCCGTGCGCCACGCCTTCTTCAACCTGTTCAAGAAGGGCCTCATTTACCGCGGCAAGCGCCTGGTGAACTGGGATACCAAGCTCCAGACCGCCGTTGCCGACGACGAAATCTACTACGAACATGTGAAGGGCCACTTCTGGACGTTCAAGTACCCCCTGGCCGACGGTTCGGGATTTATCCCCGTCTCGACGACCCGTCCGGAAACCATCATGGGCGATACCGCCCTCGCCGTGCACCCCAACGACGAACGCTACGCGCAGTTCATCGGCAAGATGCTCAAAGTGCCGTTCGTTGACCGCGAAATCCCGGTGATTGCCGATGCTATCTTGGTGGACAAGGACTTCGGTACGGGTTCCGTGAAGGTGACTCCGGCTCATGACCCGAACGACTATGCGACGGGTCTGCGCCACAAGCTCCCGATGATCAACATCATGAACGATGACGGCAGCTTGAACGAAAACGCCGGCAAGTTCCAAGGCCTGAAGGGCCAGGCCGCCCGCGACGCCGTAGTGGCGGGTCTCGAAGAACTCGGACTTTTGATCAAGGTGGAAGACCACGAAATGGACGTGGGCCACTCCGACCGTTCCAAGACTGTGATTGAGCCGTACCTCAGCGACCAGTGGTTCGTGAAGATGGACGTGCTCGCCGAAAACGCGATGAACGCCGTGAAGTCGGGCGAAATCAAGATTATCCCCGAACGTTACGCCAACAAGTACCTGGACTGGCTCGCCGAAAAGCGCGACTGGTGCATCAGCCGTCAGCTCTGGTGGGGCCACCGCATTCCTATCTGGCACACGGACGCTAGCGAAGACGAACTGAAGGCCGCATTTGCCGGCCGCGACGACATCTACTTCTACAAGGCCGAAAACGGCGGCTACCTCGTGTGCAGCCAGGAAGAAGACCTGAAGGAAGACGCAGTTCCGGGTCGCGTGCTCAAGCAGGAAGAAGACGTGCTCGACACGTGGTTCTCCAGTGGCTTGTGGCCGCACTCCACGATGGGCTGGCCGGAAAACACCGACACGCTCAAGCGCTACTACCCCACCAGCGTGCTCGTGACTAGCCGCGACATCATTACGCTGTGGGTCGCCCGCATGGTGCTCTTCAGCCAGGAAAACATGGGCACGGTCCCGTTCCACACGGTGTACATCCACCCGAAGATTCTCGACGGCAACGGACAGACCATGAGTAAGTCCAAGGGCAACGGCGTGGACCCGATGGATATCGAAGAGAAGTACGGTACCGACGCTCTGCGTTTTGTGATGGCAAGCCTCTGCACCGACAACCAGGACGTGCGCCTGCCGGTGAAGAAGGAAAAGCAGCCGGATGGCCGCGAAATCAACACCAGCGAAAAGTTCGAAATCGGCCGTAACTTCAGCAACAAGCTGTGGAACGCCTGCCGCTTCCTTTACCCGCAGCTCGAACAAGCCGGCGCTCTCGCTGCCGAGCTCCCGATGGACAAGAACTTGTTCGCGCTCGAAGACAAGTGGATTTTGAGCCGCCTGCAGACGACCATCAAGGACGCCACCCGCATGCTCGAAGAATACCACTTCGCCGAACTCGCCGGGTTCCTGTACCGCTTCGTGTGGGACGACGTTTGCTCCAGCTACTTGGAAATCAAGAAGGCCGTGATCAACAGCGAAACGCTCACCGCCGAAAAGAAGAACGCGATGGCCATCCTCAGCTACGTGCTGAAGAACGTGCTTGACCTGCTCCACCCGGTGATGCCGTTCATTACCGAAGAGCTCAACAGCATCCTGTTCCAGGGCAGTGAAATGGTCATCAGCCGCGCATGGCCCAAGGCCGACGAATCGCTCATCGACGCGAAGATCGAAGCCGCATTCGACCAGGCATTCGCCGTGGTGGAAAGCGTGCGTGGCGTGCGTGGCCGCTACAACGTGAGCCCCGCTACCAAGCTTAGCGCCGTGGTGAGCGTCGACGATGCCGCAACAGAAGCCAGCGTGAAGGACTGCATGGCAATCATCACCGAACTTTCGGGTCTTTCTGACCTGAGTGTCGCCGTGAAGGCCGCCAAGCCGAAATTCAGCGCGAGCGCCGTGGTTCCCGGCGGCGAACTCTACATCCCGCTCGAAGGTATCCTCGATCCGGCTGCAGAAATCGCCCGCTTGGAAAAGGAAATCGAGAAGGCCAAGGCATTCGCTGCCAGCATCGAACGCAAGCTCGCGAACGAGAAGTTCGTCAGCGGCGCTCCCGAAGCTGTGGTAAACGCCGAACGCACCAAGCTCGCAACACAGCAAGACATTATCGCGAAGAACGAAGCTGCTCTGAAAGAACTGAAGTAGCGGCCGCGACAACCCAATTTAAAAGAGGTGTTCCAACGGAGCACCTCTTTTTTTGATTTATCCCCCTTTTAGAATTCCGCTACGATTCCGAGGCCGACGGGGAACGACAACTTGTCGTTGTCAAGCGTTCCGTAGTCAGCATCGAAATTGGTATAATAGCCGCCATTGCCGGCATAAAACTCGAAGCCCATCTCAAAATACGCACCGAAATGCGTCAAGAACATATGCTGGTACCCAAAACCAAAAACCAGTCGCCAGTAATTGATGTCCCTCGTATGCTCGATGAGTTCAGAATTTTCCGAACCCACATTCGTTATCGTAAAGCCGTTCATTTCACCGGTTATCCATTCCGAAGAATGGAAAGCATACGGGCCCGTCAAGCCCGTAAAGCGGTAGGCAATCCCGATGCCTCCCATAAAATCATAGTCGGAGTTGTAAGGAGCCATATGAACGTTTGTGGACAAATGCCCATCCAACATGGTGTACTCGACGCCAACCATTCCCCGAGATGGTCCAAATCCGAGTGAAACACCTATCTGGGCAAAACTAGCCCCGACAAAAAGGCAAAGAATCAAAAGAACTTTTTTCACGTATATCCTCCTTATTTTATACTAGAATAAGTTTTACAACAAAATAATCTTTTTCTTCAAAAAAAATCTGCACCAAATCACCCCAAATTGCACTTCATCGGAAAATTGATTACTTGCCGCGGACGCTCTTGCGCCAGCGTTCGCGAATCAATTGCAGGTCGTGCTGGTAGGGGTTACGCTTGAAGTCGTCAAACGCCCACGCCGTCGGGTGGAATTCGCCCTTCGCATACGTGAGGAGCATATCGAGCCAAACGCCCTCGCCCGCATACAGCTTGAAAGGCCCGCGCTTGTAACTCGGGAGCACAACCTTGTCCAGGTCCATGTAGCCGATGTCTATGTTCACGCACCTATGTTCGGGGCTTGCATTTGCAAATGCAAGTTCAAACTCGTTGCTGCGAGCCTTCTCTTGCGCGATAGTCTCTGCCGGAATACATTTTTCGAAGGAAAGTACTCCGCGATAAAGGTCAGCGCCCATCTCGGGTTCGTAATAATCGGTCTTGTCGAAGGCAAAAAGTTTCCCCTTGTAGCGGATGGCGCCCCAAGTTTCTTCAAGTTTCCGGAGAAGCTCCTCATTCCATTCGGGCCCGCGCTGGAGCACGAAGGCAATCAACTGCACCGGTTCGCAAAACTGTTTCTTTTCGGCCATAAATCCTCAATCAGTGCGGGAACAGCATCAGATTCTTGCGAACATGTTCGAGTTGCTGCTCGGTAAAGCCGTCCATGTAGTCGTTTCCCGCAGGGAACATCATGTTGTTTGCATCCGGACAAGCGCCAACATCGAACACATCGTCCGATGTCGCGAAACGACCGCGCATCACAGGCATCCTGTAGTCAGCAGGAGGCTCCACCTGCTTTTTCAGGAGCCCGGATTTCAGCAAATCTGGGCAGTATGGCGTATCGGTGAAGCCGTCCTCGTAATTCGAGAGGTCGAAATCCACCTCGAAATCAGCCTGCGTCGCCGTCGTGTGACGCAACCCGAAAAAGTGCCCTGTCTCGTGGATCGCAGTCGAGACCATCGAGGCAACAGAAAGCCCCGTTTCACCCGAAGGCGTCTTGTTGTAGGCGCCGATAACCACGGTACTCCCCTGTCCACCGTACAGGTTCCCACCATACATGAGCGAATACCCGAGTACCCAATCCATCTCAATGCGGTGCACAAGCAAAATATCAAGTGCATTTTTCAATCCGGGTTCAGGCCAGCCGCCAAGTTCACTGACAAAGAAGTCGCTCGTCGTCCGGCCGGCAAGCCAGAGCTGGTCCGCCGGATACTTATCCCCCAAAGTCGGGTGTTCGTTCGCATAGCGTATATACAAAGTATCTATGACAATGGACGTATAGTATTTCCTGAAATTTCGCAGCATCTGGTCGGCAAAGAATTTCACGGTCACGGAAGAATCCAGAAAATCGATTTTGCCCACGACAATCAGATTAAGCGAAAGCGTATCGGAATAAAAGCCTTCGGCTTCCAACTTTGCGTGACGGGTCAGTCCCTTATAAAATTCACCATCAAGCACCAAAGTCGTCACCCAAATGTTGCGGTCACTTTCCTCGCATACGAACTTGTAGAGCAGCCGCCCATTCTCTTCGCGCGGTTCAAGCGTACGCACAAGGCTTGTCGAGACACGGCCGTCACCAAGATCCGAGCCTAGTCTAAAAAGTTGCAGTTCCGGCAATTCAGATATCGAGGAATCCCTGTCAAACGAAAGCGTATATGAGCCCTTCGGATGTACCAAAAGCTGCAATCCGTTCGCGACATGAGCCGATGCGGAATCGTTTGCCGCCACATCGTTTGGATACAGTGCATACATGGATACCATCTCGGGCAAGAGCACAGGCTCGCCCGAAGATTCTTCGGTACAGTCTGCAAGAACAAGCAACAAGAGGATCCACAGTATGTAAAAAACTTTTTTAGTCATGATTTGGCACATTTTGCGGTTTCAGCCGTCTTTATAGATAGAGGCCCTTTTTCCAAAGGTAAAAAAATGATGCGAAGAAAACCAAGCCGGAAAGAAATGTTCTTGCAGAACATCCGCGATTTGACAAGCCCGATTGCCGGCAAGCCCGCTCTTGCCGCATCGTTAGCTGTCATAGCCGTATACGCAAGTCTTGACGCACCCCCCTATGCCCCCTTTTTACTTTTGCCTGTCGCACTCGCCGTACATTTTTTCCCGAGAAGCGTACAATGGTGTATCTTGGGGGCACTCGTAACCGCATGCGCCTGCCACACCCTGCTCCGTAATACGCACGACGCACCATCCGGGGACTCCAGCGGGCAAACATTACCAGACGAAACTCCGGCAAAAGCGTGCGGGCACATCGAAGCCGTTCTACCCAGAGGGAACGGAACCGCGTTTATCGTCACCATAGGCAAGAACGGCATCGCAGGCAAGGAAGGCGCGCCATATCGCGTAAGGATAACCGAAAAGCGCGAGCTGCCTGTACTGCCCGAACCGGGAGACAGCATCTGCTACGAAGCAAAATGGTACCCGGTAAACGACCCGACCGTACCTGGAGCTTTTAACACGCGGGAATGGCTCAGGAGCCAGGGTTTTGCGGCCTACGGAAAATTTGTCTGCTGGAATGCATGGAAAGGGGAATGGATTCCCGAAAGGAGTTTCTACGTATTCCGCAAGTGGATCAAGGGACGGTTCGAGGAATACCTGGAACCCGCAGAGACAGGGCTCCTGCTCGGGCTTTTAGCAGGCGACCGTAGCGGTATTCCCGAGGCACTCCGGAACGATTTCCAGCGCTCGGGGCTGGTACACGTTCTAGCCATTAGCGGGTTCCATGTCGTCTTGCTTGCAGGCATGCTCATGGTATTCCTGAAGGCGACGCGGCTCCCCCACAAGGCGGCAAGTATCATAGCGATAATCCTGCTGGCAATTTACGTGCCGGTAACCGGAGGCTCCCCTGCCGTGCAGCGCGCCGTACTGATGTTTGCCGTACCGCAGGTCGGCCTGCTTTTCGAAAGGCCCGCCAATACGCTCAACAGCCTGGGAGTCGCCCTCCTGTTCATATTGCTCCATTCGCCCTCCGAAATATGGAATCCGGGTTTCCAGCTCTCGGCGGCGGCAACCGCCGGCATTCTCGTAGGCAACAGCCATAATCCGCTACGCAATCTCCCAGAATTCCTGAAGCGCAGTAAAGTCTGGAACTTCATCGAATCTTTCGCCATCTCACCCACATACGTCACCTTATGCGCAACTCTTGCCACATCGCCTTTCCTGATACATCACTTCAAGACACTTTCTCCATTCGCCTGGCTCGGGAACATCGTCGTCGTTCCTGCAATCTCGTGGGGCATGCAGGCAGGCCTATTTGCTCTCCTTTCGCCCATCGACTTTATGCGAGAGACATTCTGTTCGGCCGCCAGCTTCTTTCTGAGGCTAGCCTCGCTCCTGACACGCACTCTCTCCGATTCCTCGCAGGCATCCGTAACCGTCGGGCCGTTCAGTCCCGCAATCCTCCTGCTTCTGGGAGGAGTCTTCATCGCGCTCCCTGCCTGCCGCAAGAACGCCGTCGCTCGCTTCTTCTGCGTTGTAAGCCTGTGCGCATTCTCCGCTATTTTCTGCTTTCAGGGATACGAAAGGCTCTTTCACCCCACCTGGAGCATGACTGTCATCGATGTAGGGCAAGGAGACAGCATCCTGCTGCGCACTCCCGGAAACCGCTACATACTTGTCGATGCGGGCGACAAGAGCAGAACCGATTCCGGCAAGGACATTATCGTACCTTTCCTGCACCACATAGGCGTGCAGCGGCTCGACGCGCTCGTAATAACGCACCCGCACCTGGACCACTTCGGGGGTGCAGCAAGTCTGTTGCGCATGTTCCCGGTGAACGAGGTATGGACAAACGAGTGTTCCCGCACTGCCGATGGCGTGGAATGGCGCGATGTTATCGAGGAGGCGGTAGAGCGCAAGGTTCCCGTACGCGAAATCCGGCGCGGTTTCATATGGCGCGAGAACTTTTTTGAAGTGCGGGCAATCCACCCGAAAAAACTTACGGACGTAAGCAAGGAGTGCCGAGACCTGAACGAAGCAAGCATAACGTTGCAGGCAAGCGGATTCGGGCATTCCGCCATCCTGACCGGCGACCTGACGGTCCCTGGCGAGAAGACGATACTCGGGTCTCTCGCCTACATAAGGAGCGACGTGCTGAAGGTAGGGCACCACGGGAGCAAGACATCGAGCAGCGAGGATTTCCTGAAGGCGGTTGGCCCACAGGTCGCCATCATCTCAAGCGGGCGCAGGAACAAGTTCCGCCACCCGCACAAGCAGGTAACCGAAAGGCTCGACGCGCTGGAAATTCCGTACCTGAATACGGCAAAGAGCGGAACCGTTACTGTAACGTTCTCAGAAGATTCCGTAAATGTAGAGACGATGATAAAATAGGCCCGGGCAGTTTATCGCTTCAGGCAGTCGAGTGCGATATCGTGCAGTTGCCCGTTTGTCGCGACACTCGAGAAACCTTCATAGATCGGGGCCACAGGCTTGCCATCCTTATCGAAGAGTTCTGCTTTCCCGTCGATGGTGCTGAACTTTCCGCCCGCTTCTGCAAACAGGAGCGGATACGGAGCGATATCCCAGAGGGAAACGACAGGATCTACCATCACTTCGGCGCGTCCCGCCGCCACAAGGTAATACCCGTAGCAGTCACCCCACCCGCGGTGGAGTTTGGCCCCGCGGCGGAGCTTCGCGAAACCTTCGCCGTAGCCCGAGGTTTCCATAGTGTTTACCGTACCTGATAGCACGAGCGCCTCGTTCAACTGCGAAACGCCCGAAACACGGACTGCGCGGCCGTCCAGGAAGGCTCCCCCGCCGTTTACCGCCCAGACGGCAGTATTCATCGCGGGAATGCGGATGAGCGAGCATACGGGAATGTTCTTCTTGTAGAGCGCGATAAGCGTGCCGAACAGCGGAACACCGTGAATGAAAGCCTTCGTACCGTCAATCGGGTCTATGACCCACTGGTATTCCGCATCGGGGCTCTCGATCCCGAATTCCTCGCCAATCACGCCGAAACCCGGAGTCTCCTTCGCCCAGAACTCGCGGCAAAGTTCTTCCGTGCTCTTGTCGGCAATCGTTACCGGCGTGTTGTCCTTTTTCCACTCGACACCGATACCGGACTGGAAATACTTCAGGATATTTTCCTGGGCCATTTCCGCCGTCTTGAGCGCAATCTGCAGCAGGTCCTTGTATTCCTGAGCCATACTACGCCTCGCACCACTTTTTCACGAGTTCCATCAGGAACGCATTCTCTTCGGGCTTGCCTACGGTCACGCGGATGTATTCCGGCATACCGAAGCTCGTGAGCCCGCGGACAATCATGCCATTCTGTTCCAAAAAGGCAACAAGTTCCTTCGCACGTTCACCGATCTTTACGCAGATGAAGTTCGCCTGCGTCGGGAGCACCTTGAGTCCGAGTGCTTCAAATTCGCGGGTAAGGACATCAATGCCCTCGGTATTCATCTTGCGGGTCGCCTGCACGTGTTCCTTATCGCCTAGAGCGGCGATCGCCGCCACCTGGGCCGCCTGGTTCACGTCAAACGGAGGCTTCACCTTCCACAGGGCACGGATAACTTCGGCATTGCTGAAAGCATAGCCCACGCGGAGACCTGCCAGCCCGTAGATCTTGCTGAAGGTGCGGTTCACGAACAGGTTCGGGTACTCGCGGACAAACTTTGCCATGTTCGGGTAGTCCGGTGCCGTCGCGAACTCGGCATACGCCTCGTCCAGGAACACGAGCACATTCTGCGGGACCTTCTTCAAGAAGTCGCGAATCTCCGCTTCGGTGTAGTACGCACCCGTCGGGTTGTTCGGGTTGCAGATAAAGGCCACGCGGGTCTTGTCGTTCACCGCCTTTGCAAGGTCATCGAGCGATGCTCGCACCTCGCCCTCGCCCACACCGATAAAGTCGGCGCCGTTCGAAAGCGTCGTAAACTTGTACACCGAGAAAGTCGGCGTAATGCCCACGCAGTTGTCGCCCTGGCGGATAAACGCCTTACCCACCATGTCGATAATCTCGTCCGAGCCATTACCGATAACAATCTCGTTCGTAGCCACGCCATACATCTTGGCGATGGAATCAATCAGTTTCGGGGCATCGCCTCGCGGGTAAAGGTGCAGGCTGTCCGCAATCCCGTGAAACGCCTCGACCGCCTTCGGGGAAGCCCCGAGCGGATTTTCGTTAGACGCCAACTTGACAACTTTTGCAAGTCCAAAGCGCTCGCGGATTTCCTCGATGGATTTTCCGGGCACATAATCAGAAAGTTTCGAAAGTTCTGGACGCGGTTCGACCATATATACCTCTTTTCTACGTCAAATCTAGAATATTTGTCATGGGATTAAGTTAAATTTTATGCGTATGAACCGCTTCGTAGCCCTGTTGTTAGCAACCATGTGCGTAAACGCGTTTGCCGTTGACCGCATATGGGATATTCGCTACACCTTCGGGCCCGATACACGACCATCACCAAGATGGGCCGTCGGAATCGGCGCAATGAACAATTACGGTTCTGACATTCTATTCCCAGTCAACGTCACCACGGCACTTTCCAAGGAATGGAACGCCGGCGGCAAAATCAACGTAAAAAGCATAGATAAATTTGACCAGGTCATCGTCTCGCTCGATATCGGCGGGCGCTACCTTATTAACGAGAACAACTTCATCGAACTGGATGGCAACTTCGGCCTAAACCGCAACAACAGCACCGCAGTCGTGCTGACCTACGGCAACGAGCAGTTTATCTCCAAGAACTTCGCCAACTTCTATGAAATTCGCGCCGGAGCACTGCAGGGCGTCACCGGCGAAGGCGGATACGTCAAATTCGCAGCCGGAATGACACCAACGCTCTACTTTACGAGCTACTTCCGTACATTTATCGAAATCAACATGTCGGGCAGTATCGGCAACCTGACAGACGATTTCATGGTCGACATCATTCCTAAACTCGAACTATCGCTCAGCACATTCCGTATCCGTCTGGACTTTGATATCGGAGTGATGCAAGAAAAGAACAATGATGTTCAGACCATTGCTCTTTACGTAATAAAGGCGCTGTAGCGACTACTTCACCGTAAACGCAGCACCATTGTCATCCTCGCGAAGGCGAGGATCTTAACCAGCATCTTCGTTTATCTCACCACAAATTTCTCGCCGTCGTAATCGATGACCACCGGCTTTGCGGCACTCACGTCTCCGGCGAGAATTGCATGGCTCAGCGGGCGTTCCACGTTCCGTTCCAGGTAACGCTGGATCGGCCGCGCGCCGAATTCCGGCTGGTAGGCACCGTCGGCAATCGCATCCAGGGCGGCGTCGGTCAGGGTCAACTGCAAATCCTGACGGGCGGCGCGTTCGGCGAGTCCCTTGAATTTGAGCCTTACGATGTCACGGATCTGCGGTTTCGTTAAGCTCTGGAACACCAGCACTTCGTCCAGACGGTTCAAGAATTCCGGACGGAAGAAGCCACGGAGTTCCGGCTCGATTTCCTTCAAGGTCACGGGCTTTGCATCACCCGCGCGGTTCTGGAAGTGAGCGGCACCCAGGTTCGACGTCATGAGAATCAAGGTGTTCTTGAAATTCACGGTACGGCCCTTGCCATCGGTCAGACGACCGTCGTCAAGCACCTGCAACAGCGTGTTGAACACGTCGGGGTGAGCCTTCTCGATTTCATCGAGCAGAATCACGCAGTACGGATGCGTACGCACGGCTTCGGTCAGCTGGCCGCCTTCTTCGTAGCCCACGTATCCCGGAGGCGCACCGATCAAACGGCTCACGCTATGCTTTTCCATGTATTCGCTCATGTCGATACGCACGAGCGCGTTCTCGTCGTCGAACAGTTCCACGGCAAGCGCCTTCGCAAGTTCCGTCTTGCCCACACCTGTGGGGCCCAGGAACAAGAAACTACCAATCGGTGCATTCTCGCGGCTAAGTCCGCTACGGTTACGCAGAATCGCTTCCGAAACCGCCTCGACGGCTTCGTCCTGGCCAATCACGCGGGCATGCAGGCGTTCGTCCAGGTGCAACAACTTTGCCTTTTCGCCTTCGCAAAGCTTCGTGACAGGGATACCGGTCCAGCGGCTCACCACGAGAGCGATGGTTTCTTCGGTCACCTCTTCGCTCAGGTCGCCATCGCTTGCGGACTTCTTGATTTCTTCCGTCTTCGCGGCGATTTCACGCTCCAGGTTCACAATCTTGTTGTACTTGAGTTCGGCGGCACGGTTCAAGTCGTAGCGGGCTTCGGCCTGCTCCATCTCGTCCTTCGCCTGCTGCAAGGATTTCTTAAGCCCCTGCAACTCGGCATTTTTCGCACGGCGTTCCTGCCAGCGGTCCTGCATCAACTTGACTGCAGCATCCGTTGTCGCGAGTTCTTCGCGCAACTCTTTCAGGCGCTTTACGCTGGTGTCGTCGGTTTCCTTCGCCAAGGCCTGCTCCTCGATTTTCATCTGGAGTTCCTTACGCTGCAAAGTGTCCAAGGCTTCGGGCACGGTATCCATCTGCGTCTTCACAAGGCTTGCCGCCTCGTCAATCAGGTCAATGGCCTTGTCCGGCAAGAAACGGTCGCTGATGTAGCGGTTCGAAAGCTTCACCGCCGCCACAAGTGCGTTATCGTGCAGACGCACGCCGTGGTGCGCATCGAATCCGTCTTTGATGCCACGGAGAATAGAAATGGATTCCTCTTCGCTCGGCTCGTCGACCTGTACGGGCTGGAAACGGCGTTCCAATGCGGAATCCTTCTCGATGTACTTGCGGTATTCCTGCGTGGTGGTGGCACCGATGCAGTGCAGTTCACCACGGGCGAGCTTCGGCTTGAGCATATTGCCCAAGTCCATGGAGCCTTCCGTCTTGCCCGCGCCCACGATGGTGTGGATTTCGTCGATGAACAGCAAGGTATTGCCGTCTTCTTCAAGGGCGTCCAGCACGGCTTTCAAACGTTCCTCAAAATCGCCACGGTATTTTGCACCCGCCATCAACGCGGACAAATCCAGCGCAAACAACTTCTTGCCCTTCAGAGCATCAGGCACATCGCCGCGGTAAATACGCTCGGCGAGGCCTTCGACAATGGCGGTCTTACCCACGCCAGGTTCACCGACCAGGCACGGGTTGTTTTTCGTCTTTCGGCTCAAAATCAAGATGACGCGGCGGATTTCTTCTTCACGGCCAATCACCGGCGAAAGCTTGCCGTCGGCGGCCATTTCTACAAGCTCACGGCCGTAGAGTTTCAGCGGAGACTGTTCCTCGGCATTCGCGGCACCCGCAAACGGGTCCGAAAGCCAGGTTTCCACGACCTCGACGCTTCCCAACGCATCTTCGAACACCTTCGCAAGGCCACGGTCGCCCGAGAACTTCATGAGGGCCACAAGCATATCGCCCGGAGTCACCATGCGGTTCACCTGACGCGCCGCCTGCACGGAAGCACGCAAAATACGGTTCAAGTCGTTATCGGGTTCCACGTCGGGGTTCACGCCTTCCATGCGCGGAATCTTCTGCACGAACGGCTCCAGCTTGCCGCGGAGTTCATTCGTCTTCGCGCCCTTCGACTTGTAGAGTTTCTTCAAGGTGGCATCCGGGCCTTCGACAAGGCCTACCGCCAAATGCGCCGCACCCAGGTAGGAATGCGAACAACGGTCGCGCAGGCTCTGTGCCTTCGCCAAAACCTTTTCTGCATCGTTATTGAAATCGGACATAAACGAACCTTCTTTTTATTTTTACCGCTTTCCAGATGCAAAACCCATGCCAAGGGCCTCGCTCGGCAAAAAAACGTCCAAAACTGCGTAAAAACGGCAATTTTCGCCATAAAAAAGCAAAAAATGTCGCATTTTTCAGCGACATTTTTTCAAAATAAGACAGTCGGGTGTTTAAGACTGTGCTAAAACGCGATGTCGTCTATACTTTGAGTCGTAACGCAGCTTTCAATAATGCGCCGTCCATACTTTTCCCAATGGGGATCCTTGTAAGTCGGGATGCCCTCGGTAAAAGTTAGCGGGATGCTGCACGAAAGCTCAGTATACGTACGTCCCAAAATGCTTTCGGTCCAGTCCATCATCTTGATTTCACCATTTTCAAGAGCGCAATCCTGCTTGAACTCTTCCTCTGTATCCGGGTCGAAATAAACCAAATTTTTTTCTAGAACAAAGCCAGAACCATCACCGGCTTCATTCAAGGAAAGCGCATAACGATAATCCAGGGCCCCGCCATCCTGCCTGATATCCTCAATTTGTCTCAAGCAAACTACGCCGTGATATCTTTCAGGGGAACCCACAGCCCCAAAATACGAACCGATTGGTCCATGGACCAGGCCTGCTTCATCTTTCATAACGATTTTGACTTCAGTATTCGTCTGGAAATTCAACCTATACTCCTTCAACGCAGTACTCCGGTTTTCGTCAGGAGGCATGTTCATGATATTTTCATATACAGAATCCACCCCCATAAAACGAACGGAATCCGTTTCCAAAATAGAGTCGACGACACTCTCATAAACACCGGTTGCATCAACCGTATCCTTCCTATACGAACCGGATTCATCCATCGAAAAACGGATGGTCACGGCAACACCCTTGCCGACACTCTTAAGCAATGCCAGCGTTTCCTCGGGAATGAGGTCCAGTTCGCCAATCGAACTGGATGATTCCGGCTGGGCAGACGAGCTGGAGTTCAAAGCCATCGTATTTTCATGTTCATCGGCACCAACCACCTTATCATCGGAACAAGCGGTCAAGGCGCCCATTACGCTCATGGCAGCGAGCGAAAGCGGGATAATTTTTTTGATTTCCATAAGATCCTCCTTATACTTTTTCCGAGAGCGGGAAAAACTGTAAATTTAAACGGTAAACTTGATTGATTTTTTTAGATTCGCCTGCGATGGCGATAACTTGTTTGCGGAAATGGTTCACTTCCTCCAAGATGCGCTTGAACGCGGTCTCGTCCACACCAATCGTCACACCAGAAATATTGCGTTCATCCGGTGCAACTTTTTCGAGGGCTTCGCGGGCAAGGTCAAGCATCTGGCCGTTCATAGAGCGAAGTGCAAGCGTCAGTGCCTCGCCGGAGCCCTTGATGACTTTATCCGTTTGCTCATAGGCATTTTCACCCAAGGCCTTGAGAATGTTCAGCTTGACCAAGAGCTTCAGCGAATCGCGGACCTGCTGCGCCGTAAACTTGTGCTTGATTTTCTTGGCAATGTCACCCGGGAGCGCACCCGGCATAAGCGGGGCCAATTCACGAACGACGGAATTCACGGCAGACTCGTAGTAGTCGAAAGCTTCGGCATTCAAGACCCTAGCGCGCTGTTCGTTTGCAACCGCCTTCATTTTGAGGAAAGCCTCCTTTTTCTTTCCATCATCACTGGCATTCGTGAAATCGACCATGTGCTTGAAATATTCAAACTCGCTGTCAGCCAGCCCCATAGCCGCGGCAACCTGCACAACGCCCACGCGGCTCAGCGAACTTTTGCCGTCACAAACGAGCTTCAAGTACGACGGCGACGCGAATCCGGCAATCTTCGAAAATTCCCTCCACGAAAAAACAGAACTCCTTTTGCGCCATTCAAAATAATCAAGCATGTACTTTCGATAATCTTGATATTCTGTTATCGGTTTCATCTTTAACCTCCTTGTACGCAAAAATATCTCTTTTGAAACGCATTTGCAATAGGTAGAATGATACAAAGTTTTCGATTTTTATTCAAAACGCGCAAATTTTGTAAATTCTGAAAATTTTAACTTTTTAATGAATCGCTCATGGTTACAGATGAATCACTGTAAACCTTTCGCAACAAACGACAGAAAAAGAGGCCCATCTAACCCTTTCCCCTGCAAATAAACCGCCTTTTTCGCATTAAAACGGGACTTTGCGCCGTTGTAAACGTTGTAAGTGTTGTAAAGCGTTACAATGGAATTTAGTCCAAACTACTCCCCGATAGCCGTTTATGAATCTACATTACTACATGTAATCCAAACATCCCATACACCAACAACGGCATCTCCTCGCGGGGTGCCGTTGTGGTTTATATAGGCTTTTTTGAGATTGTTGGGGGTAATCGACTAGCGGCCGCCAACGAGAATCTGGTCGACCTTTATGGAAGGCTGGCCAACCGTCACGGGAACGTGGCCCGAAGAGGCTCCGCATACGCCGGCAGCAACATCCCAGTCGCTCCCGACCATGCTTATGCGCGGCATGATTTCGTGGCCCTTGCCAATGAGTGTTGCCCCACGGACAAGTTCACAAATCTTCCCGTTACGAATAACATAACCTTCACCGACGGCAAAGTTGAATTCACCGGTCGCGGGGTTCACGGAACCGCCAGCCATGCGCGCGGCATAGAGCCCGTTATCCACGCTCGCGATCATCGATTCGAGCGTATCCTTGCCGGGCGCAATGAACGTATTGCGCATGCGGCTCACGGGCGCATACTTGTAATTTTCGCGACGGGCGCTACCCGTAAGGGCAATACCAACCTCGGCTGCACCAACGCGGTCGCTCATGTAGGTCTTCAATATGCCGTTTTCGATAAGCGTCGTACGCTGCGTCGGGGTTCCTTCGTCATCGTACTTGAGGCTGCCCCACATGCCTTCGATGGTGCCGTCGTCAATCGCGGTAAGGCAAGGCTGTCCAATCGCCTCGCCAATCTTTCCGCAGAACGGGCTTGCCTTACGGCGTACCGATTCCGTCTCGAGCGGGTGTCCGCAGGCCTCGTGGAAAATCACACCGCCAAAGCCGTTCCCCATCACCACAGGCATCTGGCCACCGGTAATGTAGCCCGCATCGAGCATGCGGAGCACGCGCTCGCCACATTCTACGGCAAGCGCCTCGGGGGAATAATTTTCAATAAGTTCATAGCCGCCAAGCGCACCGGGAGCTTCGTGGGTCGTAAGGCGTTCGCTGCCATCGGTTGCAGTCACATTCACGTTCACGCGCAGGCGCCCGCGGTTCATTTCCAGATGCAGGCCTTCGCTGTTCATGAGCGTGATGGTGCTGCAACTGTCCGTAACGCTCGCTCCCACCTGAGCAATCTTCGGGGAAAGCGCACGGGCAGCCTTGTCGGCGCGGAAAAGGAAATCCTGCTTGATGGCCTGCCCCAGCACACGCGGGTCCTGGTACGCAGCCGGATTGTAGTCGCAGACACGCTTCTCGGGCGCAAACTCGAAAGATTTCACCGCCGTTCCAGACAAATTCATTCCGGCGATACGCCCGAAGGCAAGAGTCTTGACCAGCTTTACGAGAGCTTCTTCGCTGTCGTCGCTCGTGAACCCGTACAGGACTTCCGTCCCATAGAGCAGGCGCACGCCTATGCCATATTCTGTGCCCGCGGTCGCCGTATCTATCTGGCGGTCCTTGAGCCCAAGGCTCGAACTGCGGGTTTCCTCTTCGAAAATTTCAACGAAGTCGGCACCGGCACTGCGGCCCGCCTCAAAAATCTTTACCGCGGTAGATGGATTCACGCTATACCTCGCCGTTCATTTTCTTGCGCACGGGGATTCCCGCGGCAAGCATCTCGGACTTGATTCCGGGTACAGTGTAATCGCCAAAGTGCACCATCGACGCCACCAGTGCCGCATCGGCAGAGGTCTTGCGGAACAAGTCCACAATGTGCGCCGGAGTTCCCGCACCGCCACTGGCAATCACGGGCACCTGCACGGCCTTCGCAATCATGTCGGTAATCGTAAGTTCGTAACCGTTCTTCACGCCGTCGGTATCGATAGAGTTGAGGCAAATCTCGCCCACTCCCAGGTCTTCGGCCTTCTTGGCCCACTCGAGGGCATCGATGCCCATCGCCTGGCGGCCACCACGGATAAACACTTCGTAACCGCTCGGTATCTTGTCCGAAACGCCCACGAACTTCGCGTCCATGCCAAGCACCACGCACTGGCGCCCAAAAGCCTTCGCGCCGTCGGCAATGATTTCGGGGTGCAATACGGCGAGGCTGTTCACGCTCACTTTCTCGGCACCGGCCAACAAGGCCTCATGCATGTCGTCGAGATTGCGGATACCGCCGCCCACTGCAAACGGGATAAACACGCGCTTTGCAATCTGGCGGATCATCTCCATGTCGCACGGGCGGTTTTCGGCACTTGCCGTAATGTCATAAAAAACAAGTTCATCGACACCGTCGGCGCTATACTGCGCCCCCATCTCTACGGGGTCGCCGATATCGATATTACCCTTGAACTTGACGCCCTTCGTGACCTTGCGGTTACGGACGTCAAGACAGACTATCAAACGTTTTGTCAGCATACAAAAAACAGGTCCGGCACCTTCACTACGCAACAAAGTTGCTCCGCTCAGGATGACGCTACAGGTTACAGATTGCGGTCGATAACGCTCTTGACGGTCGCCTTGGGAACGGCGCCCACTACGTTATCGACTTCCACGCCGTTCTTGAACAGTTTCATGTTCGGGATGTTCGTAATGCCGAAACGGGCGCAGATATCCTTCGCACCGTCATCATCCACGTCCATCTTGGCGATAATGGCCTTGCCTTCGTATTCTGCGGCAAGTTCATCGATAATAGGGCCCATCATCATGCACGGACGGCACCAGGTGGCCCAGAAGTCCACGAATACCAGCTGGCCAGAGCTGATGGCCTTGTCAAAATTTTCTGCGGTCAGGTGAATTGCTGACATAGAAATCTCCGTTTTTTTCCCTTAAAATAGCAAATTCCAGGGCATCAGTAAAAGAGACGCATCTCGTCAACCCAAAGAGTCGCCCCAACCGTCCCCTTATAGAGGTTCCCGAGCGCACTGGAGGCCACAACGACGCGGATATGCGTCACGTCGAAATCGTCCGGGGAATCGGTCCGGACCATGTAATTGTTGATACCGGCGGAATTCTTGAGGGTCTTGTTAAAGACGCTGGAATTGAAAATCGGCGAGCCTTCCAGGGGTTCCCCGTACTTCAGGGCAAGGCGTATGGTCTTGTAACCCGAGCGCTTTGCATCGGTAATGGAGACCACGTCCGGGTCGTCTTCGCTATTGACGGTCGTCGCGCGGTACCATGCAGAAGCGACCATCGTATTCACGTCGCTGGAACCCCTGTACTGGTTCTTGCCCTCGTTGCTCGTGCGGCTACGGTGTTCAAGAATCACATAGAGGTCGCAGGAATCCTTCTTGCCATCGTACTTCACGTCGAACTCCACAAACTTCGGGCGGCCATAGAACGGCCTGCCGAAATCGATGAGTTCGTTGCCGTCATCGTAGCCAGTCAACTTGAGCGTGCCTACGCCCTTGGGATTGAAATAGCCGACAAACATGTTGCCACTCGCAAAGCGGCCTATGCCTAAAACAGTGGCATTTATCGACTCCATCTTGATAACTTCTTCATTCTCGTTCACAGTAAGCGTCTTGGTCGAAGATATGGCATCGTTGTTGCCATTGTCCCAGCCGTTGATGTCGTTCTTGTTGCCAAACGCATCCTTCACCCAGTGGTTGAAATCGCTGCCCGGATACTGGTAGCCAGCCTTCACGGTATAGGTCCGCTCGCCGCCATCGCTCGTAAGCGTCACCTTGTAGCCACGTGTAAAGTCGTAAGATTTCCCTTTCTGGATATTCACGCTGGCGCCTTCAGAAACTTCAAGGGTTTTTACCTCGAGGTCGCGGAGGTCCAAATCCGTCGCATAGTCCATATCCAAGAAGACCGTCCCTGCATCCTGGTCTATGTTACCGACAACGTTGCCTTCACCCACCGATATCTTGAGGAGCTTCGGTGCATCTGCCGGAATTTCTGACGACGAAGATTCCGGTTCTTCGCCACCTGCCGAAGAACTGCTCTCGCTGCTTGCCGAATTATTATCGGAGCCCTTGCTGCTGCTGGAATCGCCGTCCTTGCCCGACGAAGACGACTTGGCCGAAGATGACGATTTGCCCGAGGATGACGATTTGCCCGAAGAAGAAGACTTGCCAGCATCCTTCGCAGAAGACGAACTAGACTCGGAATTCTTGCCTGCAGAGGACTTGCCGGTATCTTCGCCCGGATCATCCTCCGGATCTTCGCCCTCACTGCTACTCGAAGCTTCCGGTTTTTCAGGGATTTCGAAGGCGATCTGCCAAATAACAGGCAATCCGCTCTCCGAAACGACCACCACATAGACGACCCCGCTGGAGGGGATTCGAATCTTATCGCCCTCGTGCAAGCTACCCTTCGCATACGAGACCTTTTCGGCAAGGGAATCCAGGGCAATGGAATCTTCAGGGAATTCCTTGAACTTGCTCGTCACCAGGTGGAGCGTCGCCATGGAACTTACGTCCAAGTTTCCGATGGTCACGGAATCCCACGTGTCGAGGCTATCGGGAATTTCTGCAAGAGATACGATAATCTTGTGTTCCGACTCGTACATGGACGGGTTGCCGTCCTGTTCTTCGAAGGCAATTTCGTTCAGTTTCCTGTAATCCGACGTACCGAACGTATCGTAGTCGGCAGTACAGCCCGCCAACACAAGCAAGGCCGTACAAATGGCAAACAGGAATTCAAGAGGCAAAGCGGCAAACTTCTTCATTTATTCCTCCAAGTATTCCAGTTTAAAGTCATCGAGCACGAGCGCCGAATTTTCACCGCCACGGTATTTGCCCGAATTGCCCGCCGTCCCGCCACACACCACGTGCGCATAAGCCGAAGAGGCAAACATCACATGAATCGCGGTTACATCTTCGTCACCCTTACCGAGCGTAAGGCCTTCTGCCACCGCATAGCCGCCATCCAAAAGCCCGAACGGATCCTTGCCGTAAGAAAGTTTCACCCGGCGCGTCACCATGTCGGCACTTTCACTGTCCGAGAAGGCGCCTGTCGCAACAACCTTGCCATTCTTGCCCACAAGCATCACATACACGAGGCTCTTCTGCGGGTATTGCGTAGACGTATTGGCTTTATGGATGTAGGAATACTTTACCGTGAAAGCTGTCGGGCGCGCCGTAAAGGGCTTGCCGAAGGTCATATCATTTGCGATGTAAGAATCGCCTGTCGAAGGAGTCCCGCTCGTATAGCCCTGTTCGTAAATATCCAGCGCCGTTTCGCCTGCGTATTCCCCGCTAAAGTAGAAGCCGCCCGCCATCTTCCAGCTGCCGTCAATAATCACAAGCGATCCCTCGACTTCGCGGGTCGTTATTGTCGCCGTACCGCCGTCAAATTCAAGGTTCGCTGACGACGAGACCGTAATTGCCGCAGCAGTCTTCTTTGTCGCCATCGCATCGCTCGTGGTGGCCCAGAAATCGTCGCGGGCATTGAAATTCGAGCCTGGCAGTTGCACACCGGCAACCACACTGTAAGTGGCAACGGTACCTTCATCGTCCGCAAATTCCATTTCCACCGGGCGGCGCAAATCGTTCACCGTATCGAGGGGCAGCAAAGCCACCTTCGAGAGGTCCGAACCATAAGGAACTTCCACGTAAACAAACGAATCCTTCACCGTAACCGTCCCCTTCGCGACAGAAAGTTCGGAAAGTTTCACGGCCACATTCGCGCTAGATGCGGGAGTCTCGCTGCTAGAAGATTCTTCCACGCAGCTAGACGATTCCGCACTGCTGGACGATTCCTCGCTGCTCGAGGATTCTTCGGCAGAACTGGATTCGGGAATCTCGCTCGAAGACGATTCCGCCTCCTCGCTAGACAAAGGCTCTTCCGACGAACTTGATTCCTCTGACGAGCTCGATTCTTCAGATGAACTCGATTCCGCTGACGAAGAGGATTCCTCTTTCTTCGAGGACGAGGACTTCTCGGATGAAGACGACTTAGCCTTCGACGACGAAGACGATTTTACGGACGAGGAAGACTCCTCGCGGGCAACAATCTGCCACACTTTCACAATCTGGCTATTGGAATCCAGCACAACGATGTTTACAAAGTCGCTACCGTCCAGGTCCAGTACAGTACCATCCTCAACAGGAGAATCCCAGTCAATCTCGGGGTCGACAAGATCGTTGTCCAGGGCCAGGTAGCACTGCGCACCGCCCAGTGACGACACATCCTCGATAACAAGGGAATCGAGCCCGGCAGGCACTTCTATTATCCCACTCTCAAAATCGGATTCCACACCCTTTCCATTCTCGAAAAGGCCAGACAAATCCGTATTGGGAACGACAATATCCGTATTGCCGCCATCGCAAGCGACAAAAGCGCCTACAACCAGGCATAGCGGCAGTGCACAAAGCAATCCTCGCAAAGTACTACGCATTTACCGCCTCCTAGAAGAACATCACTAGCGAGAAATCTAGCGCCAGAAGGTTTATGGTGAAATTCACGACATTAAAGACGAACCTGCTACTTGTTTCGCCGTTCTCTTCCACATCGACAATGCTAGAACTCAGGCCCAGCAAACCTACCGAAGTTTCGAAAGCAAAGCGGTTCAACACCATCACACAAATGCCCGGGTTGATACCCGCCTTGATGGCCCAGCTCCTGTTGCGAGTCTTCTTCATATCCTCGCTATCATCCGTCTGCGAAATGCCGTACGAATATTCCACCGAAACGGAGGTCTCGTTGAACAGATAAAACACGCGGGAATTCAGCACCTTCAGGTAGTTCTTCAAGAGCGGCTGCACAAAGAACCCGTTGCTCACGTACTTGCGCCGTTCCTTCAAGTCCATGAGGTCTTCCATGAGCGAGAAATCTATATCGAACCATGTACGCGAATACCCGGCACGCAAACCGAGCGCCATCGCGTCGCGGATAAAGTACCCACCAAAAGCTTCTACCGTAAATGTATAACCGTACGCCTCGTACACATCGCCAATCATGATGTTCAGCGCATCGTCCTCGGTATTCGCCTGTATAAGGGAAAGCGTCGCGCCCGCATAGAAATGCCTCTTCGCAATAGATTCGTCCGGCTCGACTGGGAAAAGTGCATCCAGAAGGCCCGATTTTTTTGCAGGCTGCGCGACAGCAACGGAATCGCTCACCGGAGCAGGCGTTTCAATTGCAGGTGCAGGCGTTTCTGCCTGCTGGACAGCAGCCACAGTGTCCAGCGCAGATACTTCTACCAGCGAATCCTGCCCGGCAGGTGCCACCGGCACGGAATCCGGAGCCGCATCTTGCGCAAACGCAGGCAAAACGGCAAAAAGAAGGATTACAGAAAAAAGGAGTCTCCGCATATACACGAATTTACATTTTTATCGTACCCCTGCGGAATCCTACGTCACAAGCCTGTGAGGAATTTCAACAAATTGACCCTATTTCTTCTCTATATCCAATTTAATCCCCAGCGGAGATATTTTGTTTTTCGGCATCAAACAAAAGCCAGCACCCCAAAATCCAAAGTTTTACAACTTTCTCGGCAAACCGATTCCATATGCTACGAAGTGTAGTATAAAATTGGACAAAATTTAAAAAATCGTAAAAAAATTTCGTTTTTAGCGAAAATTCATTGATTTTGTAGCACACACGGTTTATATTTACGAATATGAAATCCATATTCGAATTCTACGACTACAGGCTCTACATGCGAGCATTCTACGAAGAACGCAAGCGTACTTCAGCCTTCTCGTGGAGGCAATTCTCGAAACTCGCCGGTTTCTCTTCGCCAAACTACATGAAGGTCGTGTGCGACGGCAAAAGCCGCCTAAGCAAGGCGGGAACCGAGGCAGTCGCAAACGCGATGGGCCTTATAGAACACGAAAAAATCTATTTTCAGAAACTCGTCGAGTTGGACGAAGCCAAGAACGAATCAAGAAAAAAACAAGTTCTACAAGAGATTCGTGAAATGGCGAAAGAATACAAAATCAAAATGCTCGACGGCGACGCATTCATGTATTTCGAATCGTGGCTAAATCCAGTTGTTCGCGAAATAGCCGCGCTGAACCCAGGCGCTAAACCACTCGCCCTATCCAAGCTCTGCATTCCTGAAACGAACGCAACCGAAATCAGGCGTTCCATAGATTTCCTGCTTTCCGCAGGTCTCCTGAAAAAGACAAGCAAAAACCATTACAGGCAAACGGAAAAGGTTGTTTCCGGCTCATCCGAAATCATGCCACTCGCACTTCGTTCCATGCACCGGCAAATGGCCGACCTGGCATGCAAATCCATCGATACCGTCCCAGTCTCCAAGCGCTATTTTTCTGGCCTAACGGCAACACTCTCCCAAGCGGAATACGACCAGATTGTAGAGGAACTGGAAAATTTCAGGCAAAGAATCGTCCGAATCGCAAGTGGAACTAAGAACGGCAAAAAGGTCTACCGTCTCAACTTGCAGTTTTTCCCGTTGACAAAATCAAAGGAGGAAATTTATGAATAAACCGCTTTTCGTTTTCGCGGGATTATTCCTGGCCCTACTTATGGCTTGCTCCGATACGGATTCCGGCAAAGCGGCTGGCGTGACGACCGAGCCGAATTCTTCGGCATGGCGAGATGTCCGCGACAGCGTTCTGGACGCACTCGCTGGAAAGCCAGGATACAATCAAGGAACAGCAGACACCGTCCCCACGACGTCTTCTTCAAAGGCTGATTACATGTTCACGACAGAGAAGACTCCCTACACCACAGCCCCAGATACCCGTTGCTATATCAACCTGTACAAGAGCAATCCCGAAAAGGAAATCGGGGTACAGATGCTCGGCGGCGACAAGAAGGGTTCCTATTTCCTGACCAGCCTTGTCATGCCCGATGAAGGTATTCTATTGCAACTCATTTCCGTCGCCTATTTCGTAGGCTTGGCCCAATGCCAAGAAGATCTCGCCCTATTCCAGGAAGAATGCCTGCAAAACGACGGTATATTCCGGGACTTCGGAGACAACTGCATCAGGGGAAAGCAGGATGCCGCCTGTGCATTGCCGTGGCTGCCCGAGACCGACTGGTCACAGACCCTCGAAACCGAAGCAAAGAGATACGAGCTCTATTGCAATAGCACATTCGAGCCCGAGGAACCCGAATGCACGGTCATTTGCAAATTTGACGGGGAATCGCTCTGCGATACGACCTGCCCGGAATAAAACTATTTCTTCTTATACCTGAGGTACAGTCCCTCTATTTCAGAACGGAAGGCCCTGAATAGCGTAAGGCCCTCGAGGGCATCGGCAAAATATTCCACCTCGATACTTGCGGGCGACTCGACGTCCGCATTTTCCATATCCGAAGTCATCTGTATATAATTCGTCGGGTCGGCCACGACGACTACGAGCATGGTCCAGTCCGATTCCGCCGGCTTCGAGAATTCCGCAACGAAATCGAGGACAAGCTTTCCCTTCACAAGCGACGCCTCGAATCCACTGATGCGCCGAACCTTCAAGAAGGCCGAACCGGCCTGCACGTAATTGTAGTAGTTATTCTTTTCGAGCGGCCCGAGAATTGCAGATTCAAGCCCCCTGCCCTCTTCTCGCGATAACTTGCCATCATCATTCTTATCGACAGAAGCCACCATTCCGGCGCTATAAATTTCGTCGAACACCCAGTGGTTGCGAATTCCGCTGAATCCGGCCTGGTCGTAAACGATTTTTATCGACACGTCGGCAAAGACATGCGGGTGTGCCTCCGCAAAAGTCGCAAAGCCCAAACAAAAAAGCGCCGCCGCAAGGCAGCGCCTAAAACAAAGTGCGCTAGAACGCAAAGACAACTCCCGCCACCAGGAGGCCCGCACCTATGGCGCCAAGGCCAATGCTTATCGCCGCCTTCGTATCGCCCTGGTTATTCAGGTCGTGATTGTCCTTGATCAGTCGCTGCGCCTTTTCGCTATCGAACACGGAACGGCTGTATTCGTGCTTCTTATCGGCAGCATCGCTCCAGTTGCGTTCGGCCAGGTACCACAACACACCGCCAGCCAAAATCGGAGCGATAGAACTGAACAGCAACACCTTGCCCACACGGCGGTCACGGCGTTTCTGGTTAAACTCCCTCTGCCCCTGGATATACTCGACATCGTCGACAGACTGAAGTTCGACATTGATGAAGTTCGGCATGAACGCCTTGACCTCGGTCGTAATCGAGGTATCGCGATAGCCCACCTTGCGGAAGAATATCTGCAGTTCCGGTTGCGGCTTAACCTCGTTCACCACGACGTCGGTTTCGTAGTCGGGCATATGGTTCACCGAGGGTTCCTGGCCAATATAGACTTCGACCGCTTCGGGATTCGTATTGAGGGTAAGCCTCGTCGAGGGGCGTTCCACCGCAATTTCCACCTTGTTCAGACTGTCGGCATTGATCTTGACCGTTGCAGAGCCCCACCATTCCACATCGCGCAGGACCTTCATCACGGAGATGTTGTACTTGCCCGGCTTGATGTTCTTGATGGTATCGGGCGCCACCTGGTGGAGCGGAATACCGTTCACGAACAGCGAGCACGCTTCCGGATTCGAGACGACAAGCAGGTTCGCCTTTCCCGGCGGGTAGAGTTCAATCTGCTCTTCCTCTTCCTTGATAACCGGCACCACGTAATTCGAGAGCGAAAGGTCAATCATCACCTTGTCCTCGAGGTTGTACAGGCGTTTCAAATCGAGGCGGAAAATCTTGATGTAGGGATTTTCGACGACATTAGCAAGGCTGTCCTGGATTTCACGTTCGCGGATCTCGGCCTCGACCTTCGCAATTTCTTCCATCTTCAGGCGCTTTTCTTCTTTTTCCAGAGCGGCCTCGAGGTCGTCCTCGGCATCGGCGGCAATTTCGGCAGCCTTCGCAGCCTCGGCGGCAGCGGCAGAATCGGCAGCACTCGCCGAATCAGACTTTGCGGCAAGGGAATCCTTCACTGCATCCGTCATGATGACATCGGCAGGCTTCTTTTCTTCCACCTTGTCGTCATCTTCAAATTCATCTTCTTCCTCGACCTTCTGCCCGTTACTTTCTTGCAGGGCGGCAGCCTCCGCCTCGTTCAAGCGTTCGAAAAGCTTCTGTGTCGATTCATCCACAGCGCGCAGGTAGACGGTATCTTTCTCGATTTTCACGAAAATAGCTTCTTGCTCCACGGAATCCCCGATAACCCAGTAGCGCACGGGAACTTCACGGGTCGTGGCCGTATCGGCCGGACTAGCAACCGCAGGCTTGGCCTCCTGCGCAAACGCAAAAGGCACAACAAAAAACACGAAAGGAATTAATCGCTTCAACATGCTATAAAGATATATAAAAATCGAGGAAAAAGGACTACCCCTTCACTAGGCGGGCGCAGTAAATCGGGCCACGGCCAGCGGCGCGGTCGGGCAAAATATGCACACCGCATTCGGTGCGGTCAGCCCCCGCAGGGATCTGGGCAATCTCGTCGAGGCGCATCGCGGGGCGTTTCTTGAGGATTTTCTTCACCACGTCGTCGTTTTCCATAGGCGAAAGTGCGCACGTGCTGTACACGAGGGTACCGCCCGGGGCAAGGGCGTCCACTGCCGAAGCAAGGAGCGAGCCCTGCTCCACCGCAAGGCGCTTGACGCGCTTCACCGACCACACCTTGAGATGCTCGGGAGCGTTGAGCACGTGCCTGTCCGAGGAGCACGGAGCATCCAGAAGGATCCTGTCGTAGCTTTCCTTCTTGTGCATGCCGAACTTCACGCCATCGTAGCCGGTCACGGAGACGACGGAGCGCCACTGTTCGGGCAGGGAGTTCTCGAGCACATGCGAAAGGCGGAGACGCCTGTCCGGAGAGCGGTCATTGCTCTGCAGAGATCCCTCCCCCTTCAGGCCGGAGGCAAGAACCAGGGACTTCCCACCGGGAGCGGCGCACATGTCCAGCACACGGTCCCCCGGTTCAACCCCGAGCGTTTTCGCCGCAAAGACTGACGCCTCGTCCAGGTAATACGGTTCCAGCCCATCGCCAAACCGCAGTTCCGTAGCACAGCCCTCACCCTTCAGGGCTTCGAGCAGGGCCGGCCAGCGTTCGCCAAACAAGTTCGAGAAGTAGTCAAAAAATTCCACGGCAACAAGATAAAAAAATCCCCTGCCGAATGACAGGGGTTCGTTGAGCTACCAGGATTCGAACCTAGACAAACAGAGTCAGAATCTGTTGTGCTACCGTTACACCATAGCTCAGTGTGGGCACAACTTTAGAAAATATTCCTCAGTTGTGCAAGGGGTATTTCCAATTATTTTACAGATTTCGGCAGTGTAGGCGGGGTGTAGGTCATGCCCTGCCATTCGAGGTCGTCACCCTTCGGCAGGTTCACGAACGTACTCACCACGTACTCCTCGACAGGGGTTTCCACCTCCTGCAGGGTCGAAATCACCTTCGAATCGCCGGAATAGAGCAGGAGTTCCTGTTCGCCCGACGGCATCTCATTGATTTTCAAAGAGTTGCATGTCACCGTCCGTACGAAATGCGCCGTACCCTTCGCTCCAACTACAACGCTGTTCACCATGCAGTTGCTCGACTGCGTCGAATCAAGCGGATCGATGACCAGCGCGATGGTGCTGATGAGCCCCGACGAGGATTCCAGTTCCACCAGGCCAACGTCCAGCGTATCCTCCAAGTTCTCGACTTCCGAAACCTTCACGTAACGGCTGAGTCCCATCTTTATATTCTTGCCTTCTTCGGCACGGAATTCCACTCGGAAACTGTCAAAGGGAACTTCGGCCGGAACCGGCAGCCACCAGCGACCGCTACTGTCGGTCTTAGTCTGGGCCACGAACTCGGAGGAATCCCCGGAGAAGCCAAACCCGAAGATATCGGTAATCGCCATGACCTCGACACCGGCACATTTCTTGACCGCATCGCAATCCACTTGGCCTGAAATCCGGGCAAGACTTCCGACATCCTTCATCAGGGTATCTACGTCGGTCGTGGTGCTCCAGTAGAACGGTCCCACATCGAGCGTATCGCCCGGTTCCACCTCGGTAGAACCCATGTTCCATACGCGGTAGATAAGGCTGTCGGCGACGCCGGAATCCTGCAGCTTGGCCACCATCTGCGGGTCACCCGGGCAGAATCCGAACCACCAGGAGCCGGCAGGAATGAGCATGGAGAAGGAATCCTTCGCGAACACGTTCTGCACGAACGGCATACCCGGCATGTACACCAGGAAGTGAGAGCCGACCTCGACCGCAGGCTCGGACTCACGGTCATAGTAGAGCACGCTCTCGAAACGAGCCGCCTTCTCGAGCTTGATGGTATCCAGGTCCTTGGAATCGTGTTGGACACGCGGCAGGTAGGAGATTTCCTCGGCATCCTCGTCGATAACCGCAAGCTGGAACGTATCGGCAATCGCGGAATCGAACGCGAACACACCCGCGGTATCCGTCTTCACCTCGACAAACTCAGGAACGACGGACATGTCCTTCGAGGAATAGACCTTCGACATGCGGACCGCGGCAGCGGTAGCGAACGTTCCGTCGGAACGCTTCACCGTACCCGTCACAGAGGCCGTCATCATATTTTCAGTATCGGTCGCCGTTCCCGAAAGTTTTTCACTATCGGAACACGCAGCGTAGAAAAGGGCGCTAAGAGCAAGAGCCATGGTCAAAGAGTATTTCATTTCGCGTCCTCCCCGCCCTCAACAGGCTTGGATTCCTTCTCCTTGCTGAGAGGGAAAAATTGAACGTTCAACTCACACACCATGGTTTCACCGCTATCCGACCGAACGATATCCAGCACTTCCTTGCGGAATACGTCGATCTTATTGATGATGCGTTCAAGCCCCTCGGCAGACACGCTCATCGTAGTACAAGATACATTTCTGCGTTCGGTGCTGTAGTGGTCCAGAGCGCCTTTCGCAAGGTCAATCATCTGTTTTTGGAACTGGTGACCGAAAAGCGGGGCTATTTCGCGGCCGCTCGATATGGTCTTGTTCACGGAACGGTAGAAACCGTCTTCGGCCAGGTCGATAAGCCCGAGGTCAAGGAGCAGCTGAATAGCCTGCTTCGCCTGCGGGAGTGTAATCTTGGGGTTCAGGAACAGAGCCACTTCCTGGATGTTCTTTTCGTTGATATCGAGTACAGAAAGAGATTCGCGAACAGCGACGTAATACCACTTACTATAGTATTCCTGCTGGTTCCGGGTGAGCGTCTTGACAGTGCGCGGGAGCAGCGCCGACATCTGGTCGAAAATCTGCTGCTTGGACGCGGGCGTAGTCGCGTGGGTAAAATCCACCATCAGGGAGAAGTAACGGCCTTCGCGTTCGTTCAGCCCCAGTGCGGTAATAAACTTCGGGAGCATCTGCGGCGTAAGCGACTTACGACCGCGGATGAGATCGAGGTACAGTCCGGAAGACGAATACCCCGCCTTCTTCGCGAAGGATCGGTACGAGAAATAACGCTGCACGGACTTTCTGTACTCGTAATAGTCCTGCAGGTATTTCCTGTAATTATAGTAAGCGTAGACGTTCATTGAATATAAAAATAATTTTTTATTTTTCTGGGAACACCCCCTGTTTTCAAAAAATTGCACAAAATCACGAATTTCACAAGAAAACGGCAAAAAAGAACACTTGGAGAACACTTTTTGTTTTTCACCTATACCTTTCGCCTAAAAAATTGGGTATATTTGGGGAACACCCAATCCCATCCCTCGGACCTTCACTGATACTCCCAGTGAAGGTCCTTTTTCATACCGGTCGCTTAGGGCTCACCTTGATACCGGCCGTTCTCGGCTCACTTTCATACCGTTCGCGCTTCCTAGTTGTTTATTATATTTGGCGCATGGATTTGAAGAAAAAGGCTCTTGCGTTCGGGGCGCGCATACTCCGCATTTTAGGGATTATCGCCGTCATCTATGTAAGCATGGTATTCTACCTGGCGCTGACCGAGCGCCGGAACGCGTTCCCCAGGGCCATCACGCACAAGGAGGCTCGCGAGGCAATCGCCGGCAAGGCGAAGCCGATCTCGTGTACCATGGAAGACGGTACCGTTCTCGAAGGCTGGTCCACAGGCAACCCGGGCGACGCCACGCTCCTGTACTACCCCGATGCCGACGAAGACGCCGCCCAGTTCATCGCCGAGGTCCAGGAGATCGAGGGAACCGCCCTCGTGGCCTTCAACTACAGGGGTTCCGGCAACAACAAGGGCACCCCCTCGCAAGACACCTTCGAGCCCGACGCCCGCGGCATTTTTGAATGCGCAAGCCAGCTGAACGGCACACCCGCCTACCTCGCAGGGCGCGGAACAGGGGCAATCCTTGCCGCCGAGCAGTCCGGAAAAGAGAAAAAACTGGTACTTATCGACCCGGTAGCAAGCATTGCCGACGCCATAAGCGCCAAGTACAGGCTGTTCTACCCCCGTTTTTTGGTCCGTGCAGACGTAAAAATGCCCCGTGAAAAGTTGGCAAACGCAGGGGCCTGTATACATTTGCTTGCAGACCGTAAAATGTTCAGTGATAGAAATCACATGTTTATCAGGGATTTCGGGCAAATTCGCACCACCGAACGAGGAGAGAAAACACTTCGTAGAACTTTGTCTATTTTGATAAACGAAGATTTGTAAACATAATGAAACCCTTATGGCGTAAGGGATACAGCGCGGTAAGTTTTTTATAACAGTCTAAAAAGTCTAGGCTAATTTTGTCAAAAAATTACATCAAAACGATTATTTCCGATTTGATTTTTTTCACACCGGTACTTGACACTTTTCGGAAAAATATGTTAATTTATTCAACAGGGGGCGTTTAATAACAAAAAACGAGGTGTATTAACAATGGACAAAATCAATATCAAGATGGATATACGCGGATTCATCCGCTTCTCCAACGAGGCCTTAAAGGAGCTCAAACTCGACAAGAATCCGTTCGCGGATATCGAAGTCGACGTCGAGGGTAAGCGCATCGCTGTCACCCCGACAAAGACTCTCAAGACCTCTTCCTTCCGCTTTATGCCGAACGGCGCTGGCTACCTTCTCTATTTCAAGGGTGCCATGAACGCCACCGGTTTCCAGGTAGCTCCCGGGCCCTATACCATGGTCAAGGAAGGCAACAAGTTCGTGTTTACCGGCAAGGCTCCCGCCAAGAAGAAGGGCGCTTGGCAACCGTTCGCCTGCCGTAACTCTGTCGGCATCCCGATGCTCTCCATCGACAGCCGCGGCACCATCATTTTCGACAAGCGCACCTGCACTGCCGTCGAAACCGCCAAGAACGACACGATGGTCGCCGAATACGATGCCAACAAGAAGGTCTTCACCCTTACCTTCAGTAAGAAGGGATTCATCAACGTCCGTACTATCGCAAGCCACGCCAACGCTTCTTTCATGGGCACGCTTTCCTCTCACGGGATTGCGCTTCCGACCAAGAGCTTCCGTACGTCTTGCAAGATCGACGGTAAGGTGATTACCTTCAGTGTTGCAAACCTGGTCGCCGAACAGAAGGCCAAGGTCAAGGCAGCAAAGGCAAAGAAGTAATCCACAGGCACTAAAATGATAGACGTTCTGAAAGCATTCTACAGCGTGCACTACAACTTCGGCATTCTTGCCATAATCATACTGTTGCTCGGCATTTTCTTCGCCACGAAGAAAATGTGGATCTTCACAGCGATTACGGTGCTCGTTGTCCTGGTCCTCAATATCGCACTCTACAAGATGACGGACGGCAAGTCCTGGACCATCGAGGGTGCTGTCGTGAAAAACCAGTACGGCTCGGAGTACAAGGCAGACCCCATGACCTTCTCCGTGAACAAGAACTGGGTAAACGAGGAAGGCATCGTCGTGGAACGTGGCGACACGGTTCATCACTGGTGCTGGGTTGACCAAATGTGGGAAAACTTCTCGGAGACTGATGTCATCGGTGCCCTATGGGGCGAAAACAAGAGCAAGAAGATGATCAAGGCGTCGGAATCTCACGCCGGTGGTCTCTCCGAATAAATTCGCTCTATAACATTTCCAGGGAAAGCCCGCCTTCTTCCATACGGAGGATGGCGGGTTTCCATATCCACTCCCCCGGAGATGCGACAACGCCGCCTTCCACATCCCAGATGCCCGAGATATGGTGATGGCCATGAATGCAGACATCGCATTTTTTGCGTTTGAGGATCGATGCGCCCCAGCCTAGATATTCCTGAAGGTTGATTTCGCGGGACTCGCCTATCTTGCGGCTGTTCCTACCGACAAAGCGGGCAAGCGCCATCCCCCAGTCGGGGTGAATTTGTTTGAAAAGGAACCGGTTCGGCGGGAAGTCCAGCACACGGCGCATAATGCGGTAACCGAAGTCCGATTTCGCGACACCGTCACCATGGTGGAAATAGACCTTCTTGCCCTGAATTTCAAGGACAAGGCTCCTGTGGACCTGCACGCCTAGTGACTTCGGGAAGAAATCCCCATAGGCAAAGTCATGGTTTCCGCAAAGCAAGTGGACCTCGCAACCCAAGCGGACCAGTTCTCGCAATGCGAAAAACAGTTCAAAATGGTTGCGGTTCACGTAATCGTTGTATTCGTACCAGAATTCAAACAGGTCGCCCACGATTACCAGATGCGACGCCTTCCCACAGATAGATTCCAAGAACTCCACGAGAAGTTTCTCGCGGTCAGCCCGGGCTCCGGGAGGATTTACGCCCAGATGGGCATCGGAAATAAAGTAGGCCGGCAAACTCATCTCGAAGAAAATAGTAAAATAACTATCTTTAAAATAATGAGACATCATGCGTACATTGCTTTGCCAGGGCTGTTAGGAGCAGGGTTGCTCATTGCGGGCTGCTCTATGAACCTTGCGAAATACGACCTGCAGGAATTCCCGAAGACGGTCCCGTTCTTCGAGCCCATATCGATTATCTATGGCGGGGACACCATCCAGTTGGAGGCGAACCTGCAAAGAGCCTACACGCGGGCAGTAGATACCACAAGCTATCCGATGGAAAACTGCCGCGGAGTCGCAAGCATCCAGGCCACCGTCGAGCAGGACGAAAGCCCGAGCGCCTGGAACATCGGGGCGACCATAGTCCCATTCTGGCCCGCGATGCCCGTGAAAGAAACATGGCACTACAACATGGACATGCGCATATTCTGCAACGGCACCCTAACCTTCAAGGCTACATTCGAAGAAAGCGAACATGTCGAAGCCTTCTGGTACGGCAAGATGCGTGCCGACCTCGTGAACGACGCCTCGCAGGAAATGCACCGCAAGCTCATGGAACGCATCCGGTACGAGACTCAACTCGGAAGGCGCACGGACCTCAATTCTGCGCAGGATTTTTAGCATGCACACTCTATATATTGTCGCGACCCCCATCGGGAACATGGAAGACATCACCTATCGCGCCGTACGGATCTTGAAGGAAGTCCCGCTCGTGCTCGCCGAAGATACGCGACACACCCGCGTGCTGTTTGACAACTACAGCATCAACACGCCGATGGAAGCCTACCATGACTTCAACAAGGAGAAGGTGACTCCGAAGTACGTGGAATACCTGAAGAACGAGGGCGATATCGCGCTCGTGAGCGACGCCGGTACCCCGGGCGTTGCCGATCCGGCATTCAACTTGGTCCGTGAATGCGTACGCGAAGGCATAGACGTGCGGGCTATCCCCGGCCCCTGCGCGATGATTACCGCACTGGTTTCTAGCGGCATGCCTACCGACCACTTTACCTTCCAGTACTTCTCGCCCAAGAAGAGCGCCCAGCGCATCCACCTGCTCGAAAAACTGAAGGACGAGGAAGCGACCCAGATCTTTTACGCAAGCCCGCACAACATCGACAAGTTCGTCGAGGAAATCGGCCAGGTTTTCGGTGAAATCAAGATTGCCCTGATGCGCGAACTCACCAAGAAGTTCGAGGAACACCTCATCGGCACGCCGGCAGAAATTACCGCGCACTTCAAGGCGCACCCACCCAAGGGCGAGTTCGTGCTGATTTTCAACCCGAAAGATAAAAGCGGACTGTAAAAACGTATGATGGACAAGATTAAGAATTTGTTTTACTCGCTCCCGAAAATTTACTGGATTTATTTTGCGGTCCTTTTTGTTGCAGAAGCAATCGGCTTTGCGCTCCGGCCCAACGAACCGGGGCTCTACACGGAACCCGCACAATTCGCTCCGCTCGCCATTGCGCTCGGGTTCCTGTTCACGCGCGAAGCCCGCAAGCATTTCCGCAGGCACATCTACACCTACGGCATATCGCAGTTTCTGTTCCTTGCTCTTGACTATACCCTCGGCGATGCGAACGGGGCTGGACATGCGGGGCTTTACCAAATTGCCACCACATTTGTTCCGCTGTTCATCTTCTGGCTCGTACTGTTCGCCCGCTGGAACGTGGCACGATTCCGTGAGTTCGACTCCCGCAGGGCGCTTTTGCTCAGCATAATCGCGTGGGGGCTTTTCGGATTCGCCTTCCCGCCGCTCCCGCTCGGGCCCGCAGCACTCGTGCTTCTCGTACCGTGGTTTTTGGTGCTCAATCGCTACAACAGAAACACCGCGATATTCGCAACTTTCTGGTCGGGCATGGTGTACAACACCATCAACTACTACTGGATCTACAACGTAATGAACGTGGAGACGGCTCCCTCCGGGCTTATCTGCCTGGGCGTCATGCTCCTCATCGCGTTCTTCAGCGCCTACAGTGTTTTCGCTGCATTCATCTACACGCTCGCCAAGAACATCAAGTTCGGCGGCCGCGCCTGGCTGCTCGCACTCTACCCCATATTCTATGCAGGCCTCGAGATGACGCGCACCCGCGGAGACTTCGCCTTCCCGTGGAGCCACTTGGGTTACGTCTTCGGAAACACGCTTGAATCACTGCAGGCACTCTCCGTCATCGGCATCTTCGGGTATACCGCACTCATCATCGCTTCCAATATGGCGGTAGCGAAGGCCATCGAAGGCCCGTGGAAATTGTCCGCTGGCGAAAACCGCACGAAGTTCATTCTCGCGAAACTCCCGCTGGCCGTGCCCGCGCTGGTGTACGCCGTGCTCCTGATCCACGGGAGCATCGTACTCGGCAAACCCGAGGCACAGCCCTTCTATGGCGCCGACGCGCAGGACACTCCCCAGATGGCGCTGATACAGCCGAGCATCGAGCAGGGAGAAAAGTGGAGCAAGGCACGCTTTGACTCCATCACAGCAAAGACATTCGGCATGGTGAACGACAGCGTGCAGAAGGGCACCGACCTCATCATCCTCGCTGAAACTGCCGTTCCCGACCACATCCGCAGGCAACCCGCGACAATCCGGGAACTGCATCACCTGGCCGTACGGCACAACGCAGGCATCCTCACAGGCGCACTTGACTTCCACCGCAACGAACCGGGAAGCCCGCGCAAGTACGACATCTACAACGCGTCGTTCCTGTTCACGCCCGACAATTTCCATTCTTACCAGCGCTACATCAAGAAGCACCTGGTACCCTTCAGCGAGCGCATTCCCTTCGACGACATCTTCCCCATCCTCAACTACGTGGACCTGGGCGAAGGCGACTTCGTTCCCGGCAAAGAAACACCTGTGTACGAGCCGTTCAAGTGGACGCCCTTCATCTGCTACGACGCGATATTCGGCGACCTTGTGCGAGAAGCCATCAATGCGGGCTCGCGCCTGATGGTGAACATCACGAATGACGGCTGGTTCGGCCGCAGCACCGCTCCCTACCAGCACCTGAACCTGGTACGCTACCGCGCCATCGAGAACGGCATACCAACCGCAAGGCTTGCGAACAGCGGTATCTCAGCATTCATCGACCAGTACGGCCACTACGACCTGAACACGGACATCTTCGTAGACGCCGTCATCCAGCGCAAGATGCAGCTCAAGACCCGCGATACGCCCTACCAGCACTACGGCGACAGCGTAGAGACCGCCCTCCTGTGGTTCTTCGCCATCTACGTGCTGGCATGCGCTGTTCTGGCATACATCAATAAATGCAGAAAAACCATGCACAAATGAGCAAACTTTTGCTATATTTGGCGCGATGAATTTCGGAAAGTACGGCAACACCTGGTGGTGCGAAAAATGGCTGGAAGGCCTTTTCCGCTCATGCGACGAGCAGACTGTACTGCAGGGCATGCGCTTCGTGGAGCGCGGCCAGGTCACGAGCATCGACATCATCGATAACCGCGTGATTTCCGTAGTGAAGGGCCCGAACGGCGGGCTCCACAACAACTACATCGTATTCCCGAAATTCCACGACGAAAAGATTGGCATATTCATCAACCTGCTAAAGCAGCAGCCTTCCGAAATGCTCGCGCTCGAAAACGGCGCGATGAACCCGCCCATAGAACTCCTGCTCGCAAAGAGCGGAATCAGCCTTTTCGACAACGGCGAAGAGGTGAAGATGGGCTGCGACTGCCGCGACCCTGTCCCGTGCAAGTACATCGCCGCGACCTTCCTCAAGATTGCCGAGATGGCATGTTCCGATCCGTCGCTTCTGTTCAAGCTGCACGGGCTCGACCTCGCCCACTACAAGAACTCGCCTGCCATCCAGTCCGACCTCGACGCGCCCTACGAGAAGAACATCGTGCGCACATCGGGAGGCAAGAACAAGATTTTCGAGGAGAAGGTCGACAACAGTCTCGACTTTGCCGAAGACGCGAGCACGAGCTTGTTCGCAAATTCCCCACAGAACGTTTCGCGCACGCCGCCGCAGCACCTGCCGGTATTCAACTATAACGAGTGGAAGGACTACTCGCGCATACTGCCCGCCATGTTGCAGAACTTCCCGTCGTTCTGCACCGCGGGCAACTTCCGCAAGAGCTATACCGACGAACTGGAAGGCTGCCGCAAGTTCTTTTTGAATTACGAAAGTTTCGATATTTTTGCCGAACACTTCCGTGCGAACAACGCGAAGACATTCCTGATGGAAAAGGAGAACTTGCGCCTGTTCCACAAGGACGGCTGGCGCTGGTATTTCGAACAGTCGGGAGAAAGCGGGAACGTCATTAAGAGCGGGCTCAGCGTTTCGAGCGTGATGGGCGCGCTGTGCTGCCTCGACAAAGGGAACCTCTCCTGGCACAGCTATACCGTACGGTACCTGCTGCAGCTCCTGAACGTTGCATATAACCTTGTACGAACAGGTGCCATCTACCCGCAGGTATTATGGATAGGCAAGGACGTCGCGCAGATGCGCTGGATGCCCGCCGAAATGCTGCCCGATATTTTGGGGATTGTCGCAGACCTCGAAGCCGCCGTCCCGCCGCATTTCGCCTTCACCGCAAAAGAAGACGAGTTTGTCGAGATTGCAGAACCCGCGGAACATGTGCTTTCGCTGTTCATCTCGCAGCTGCTGCGGTTCGCGCATACCTACAAGGCGCCCCTCAAGACAAACCACGGAAACTTGCTAGCCTTCTTCTTCAACTGCGTCTCGGGAAAGCTCGCCAACAGCGCGCACGCCATCCCCGGCAAAATCCAGAAGTGGTTTTCCGTCTATTCGAGCCTCGATTTCCGCACGCAACTGCTATTCAAGTGCTACGAAAGCGGCGAGCAGGTCGCACTCGAAGTTTTCATTATCGATACAGACAAGTTTACACCGCTTTCTGCCTTATTCGAAGAAAACGATGCGCGGCTCCTCTCGATTCTGAACATCCTGAACGGCATCGCCGATTCCTTCAAGCCGATGGGAGCATACATCGAGAACCGCGCGGCCTCCCCCATCATGATGCAGGGAGCCGTACTGCTCCAGTTCTTGCAGGATTGCCTCAAGAAGCTCGAGATTTTCGGCATCAAGACCGAAATCCCGAAGAACCTGATGAACGTGGGCAAGCCCAAACCCAAGATTCGCCTGCAGGGGAGCATGAGCTTTGGCGCGTTTACCGCGAACGACCTGCTCGATTTTGACTGGGAAGTGGCGATTGGCGACGAGAACGTGTCGGCGGAAGAATTCCTGGAACTTGCCGAGAATGCAGACGGACTGCTGAAATACAAGTCACAGTACGTCGAGGTGAGCGCCGAGGACCTGCAACGCATCCGCGAACAGATTGAAGGCCGCGCGAAAGGCGACAAGGGCGCGAAAGGCCCCGATGCGGGTGTGGAAGGCTCTGCGGGTAAAGACGGCGCAGGTTCCGCCGCAGGCAATGAAAGCGCGGACAGCGAAAATGCAGACGACGCCCCGGTCATCACGCAGGCGAAACTCGTGCAGGCTTGCTTCACCGGGGAATGCGACGGCATCCCGGTCGACATGGCGGGCGAATTCAAGCAGCAGTTCGATTCCTGGCGCAGCGAAACCGAAGTCGCCCTCCCCGAACACCTGAACGCAACCATGCGCCCCTACCAGGTGCGCGGCTACTCGTGGATGTACAAGAACCTCGAAATCGGTTTCGGCTGCATCCTCGCCGACGACATGGGCCTCGGAAAGACCCTCCAGGTCATCGCATTCCTCCTCAAGATGCACGAAGAAGGCAAGTTCGCCGAAAGGAAGGCGCTCGTGGTGATGCCCGCGGGCCTACTGTGCAACTGGCAGGTCGAAATCAAGAAGTTCGCGCCAGACCTCACGTTCTTCGCCTACCACGGCGGGAGCCGAGACCTCGAGAAATTCCACGCCGACGTGCTGCTCACCACCTACGCCACGTTCCGCAAGGACTTTGACGAACTGAACGAGCGTGAATGGCAGGTAATCGTCATCGACGAAGCGCAGAACATCAAGAACGCGGACAGCGAGCAGAGCAGGCTATTGCGCCGCATGCGCGCCCCCATGAAAATCGCGATGAGCGGCACCCCCGTCGAGAACCGACTCATGGAATTCTGGACCATCATGGACTTCGCGAACCGCGGGTTCTTCCCGAGCGCGGCCGAGTTCCGCGAAAAGTTCGAGACGCCCATCCAGAAAATGGGCAACGAGAAGGTGGCGGAAACGTTCCGCAAGATTACGGCACCCTTCATGCTGCGCCGCCTCAAGACCGACAAGAGCATCATCAGCGACTTGCCCGACAAGATTATCCAGGACGAATACGCCGAACTCACCAAGCCGCAGGCAGCACTGTACCAGAAGACGCTCGAGCACTTCATGCAGGAACTCGAGATGGAACAGGCGCTGAGCGAGAAGGCGAACGACGCGCACGCGCTATTCAAGCGCAAGGGAATCATATTGCAGATGATTCTCGCCCTCAAGCAGATTTGCAACCACCCCGCGACATTCCTGAAAGGTGCGGCCGCCGCATCGCAGGAGAAGGTCGCTGAGCCCGCCGAAGCGACACCAGCAGAAAATGCGCCGACCACAAGCGCGCCGGTCCTTTCCTCCGGCAAGATGCAGATGCTCCTCGACCTGCTCACCTCCATCCAGGAACAGGGCGAAAAGACGCTCATCTTCACGCAGTTCGCCGAAATGGGATTCCTGCTCGAAAAGACCATCACGGAAGAACTCGGGCTCCGCACGCACTTCTACCACGGTGGATGCACGCAGACGCAGCGCACCTCCATGATCGAGGACTTCCAGAAGAACCCCGAATGCAAGGTGCTCATCCTCTCGCTCAAGGCGGGCGGAACGGGCCTCAACCTCACCGCCGCATCGCAGGTCATCCATTACGATTTGTGGTGGAACCCCGCCATCGAAGCGCAGGCCACCGACCGCGCCTTCCGTATCGGGCAGACACGCAACGTGCAGGTCCACAGGTTTATCACCAAGGGAACGTTCGAAGAAAAAATCAACGCGCTTCTCGAGACAAAGAAATCCATCGCGAACATGACCGTGAGCGCGGGCGAAACCTGGCTCGCCGACATGGACGACAAGCAACTCGGCGAAGTCTTCGGACTCGACAACACCCTCGTCTAGCAAGATTTCAGCACAAACTAATCACAGAAAAAGGCCGTCGAAGCGACACGCTTATTAAAACTTAATCTATTTTGATTTCACTTTTTCTTTGATGAAGAAAAAGTGTAAATCTCCGCTAGGTTCATTTTCTCTTTGTTCTATATTGGCCCCATTCACACAAAAAACCTGCGTTTCTTCAATCATCCAATTTCCAGGGAATTTTTTCGTAAGCCATTCCTTATATTTCTCGCGAAACGGAACCAACTTGTACACAAAATAACACAGAGAATCACAAATTTTAGGATTTTCTTGGAGATTCCCGTCTGTTATAGAACAGTAATATCGGTCAACGAGACCTAATCGATAATGGATCGAATCACCCTCATTTCGTTTAAATTTTTCGATATACTTTAAAACAGAATCGGCATCTACATAGTCAGGGCAATACACGCCATTTACAACTTTATATTCAAGTTCTTTGTTATTCTTTTCACCTTGTCCAAAAACAAGACAAAAAGAAGAAAGCAACAATAAAAAAAGCAACTTTTTATTCATTAGAATAGAATTCCTTCTTTTATATTGTAGCAAGCACCTGAATTATTCACATCAATCCACGCATTTTTCCATATAGGAAAGCCATCTATTTCTGCATTGTAATAATAGTCATAATCAACAAGAACAAAATTTAAAGAATCTATTTCTGCAACTTCAGCCTTTGAATTCCATTTTTCTATACAATAACTAAAGGCATCCTCTGAAATACTACGCACAACATAAACAAAGGAATCTTCTTCAACACTGCAATAGTTTGAATTATCACAATGATTTTTTCGTCCAGATGTATTAAAGATCTTTTTCGCAATATCTTTATCTAACCGGCAAGGATAAGGAACAGGGACGTCGCTATCCGAACAAAGAGGGCTTTGACTCTGTTTTGGATGAGTAAAACAAGAACAGAGAATCAAGCATAGTGAAAGAATTAAATGCTTTGAAATCCTCATATAACTGACGACATTCATTAAGAAAGGCTTGCTTTCTATTCGGCCCAGTGGTTGCCGTTGTAGTTCTTGGCGGTGTCGGCGTCCATGCCGATTTGGCGCACAAGGTCTTCCATGCTGGCAAATTTCTGTTCGGGGCGCAGGTAGGCCATCAGGTCGAGCACCAGGTGCTGCCCGTAGATATCCTCGCTAAAATCGAGAAGGAAGGCCTCGATGGCCATCTGGTGGGGCCCGGGCGCAGAGGGCTGCACGCCGATATTCACCACGGCACGGCAGATGCGGCCATCCGCAAGCCTCGCGGATGCCACGTACACGCCGGATTTCGGCAGGAACTTGTACTGTTCCACCTGCAAATTCGCGGTCGGGAACCCGATGGTATGCCCGAGGCGCTTGCCAACGACTACGGTGCCGGAGAGGCGGTAGGGGCGCCCAAGGTATGTCTGCGCGCGGGAAACGTCGCCGTTCAATAGCGCGTTACGCACGGCAGAAGAACTCACGCGTTCGCCCTTGTGCAGCACGATGGAAAGCATCTGCGTGCTGAGTTCCGGGAACGCGGCGGTAATCGTCTCGTAGTTGCCCTTGCCGCCCGCGCCAAAGCAGTGGTCGTGTCCGAAGAACATGGAGCACACGCCGCGCTTCTCGATGAGTTCCCTACGGACAAATTCATCAAACGGGAGTTTTGCGACTTCGGGCGTAAACGGCAGCACCAGGAATTCGAGCCCGAGACTTTCGATGAACTCGCGCTTTTCTTCGGTGGTGGTAAGGAGCAGCGGGTCACCGGGGCCACGCAGCACGTAGTTGGAATGGGGTTCGAAACTGATGACGGTCGGGGTCCAGCCGTTCACCTCGGCGACGGCCTTCAGGGTACGGAAAAGTGCCTGGTGTCCCAGGTGGCACCCGTCAAAATTGCCCATCGTCACGGCTCTTTTCTGTTTCTCGTTCACCGACATTCGTTCCCTACCTTGTCATCCCCGCGAAGGCGGGGATCTTCCTTACTCATCTTCCCCTAGATATATCTTCGGGCAGATGCGGCCCGGTTCGTAGCGGCACACGCTCAGCACGTTGCCATTTGCATCGGCGGCGAACACGAGCCTTTCGCAGTCGTCGCCACGGCCCTGCTGTTTTTCGGCACCTTCCACGGGCTCGCGCCACAGGACCCAATTGCCCTTGCGGATAACTGCCATCTGGTCCTCATCGAGTTTCACGACCGGAAAATCAAGCACCTGCTCCACAGATTTCAAGTGTTCGCGGGTCAAGTCTTCCCCGCGCACAGCGGATTCCACGGAGACCTTCCCGATGCGGTGGCGGCGAATCTGCGAGACGCACCCGCAGGTCCCGAGCGCATGCGCAATGTCGCGCCCGAGCGCACGCACGTAGGTTCCCTTGCTGCACACGCACTCGATATCGAATGTCGCGAATTCCTTGCCAGAGCAGCCTTCAGTCTTATCGCCCTCGCCCACGACCTTGAGCGATTCAATGTGGATGCGGCGCGGCTTCATCTCGAAATCCTTCCCGCGCTCGGCCCAGTCGCTCGCGCGACGGCCGTCAATCTTCACCGCGCAATAGCGTGGCGGAACCTGGTCGATGTCACCCGTAAACTGCGGGAGAATTGCCTCAAGGGCGGCGCGATTTATTACGAGCGCGTTCCCCTGCTCCACGACATCCCCATCCCATTCGAGCGTGTCGGTCTCGTAACCTAGATGCAGGCGGAACGTGTAGCACTTGTCCTTCGCCTCCACGTAAGGCAACAGGCGTGTCGCACGCCCGGTGGCAGCGATAATCAGGCCCGACGCACGCAGGTCGAGCGTCCCGGCATGCCCCACACGCTTAGTAGAAAAGACCCTTTTCAACGGGAAAAGGGCCTTGAACGATGTTTCGCCAGCAACTTTGTCCAGCAGGATGAATCCCGAGGGAGCCAACTAGAGTTCCCCTTTCTGCTTCAGTTCGGCGAGGATTTCCTCGATGTGCATAGCGTGTTCCAGATTTTCATCCAGCACGAAGTTCAGTTCGGGAATCTTGCGAATCTTGAGCGCCTTGCCAAGAACCCCACGGATATAGCCTGCGGAATTGTTGAGGCCAATCAGGGAATCGCGCTTTTCCTTGTCCGAACCCATCACGGACACGAGCACCTTCGCATAGCTCAGGTCTTCAGTAATCGTCACGCGCGTAATGCTCGAAAGGCTGCTCACGCGAGGATCCTTAAGCCCCTTCTGCAGGAGCTTGCCGATCTCTTCGCGGAACTGTTCGCCCAGTCTGTCTGTCCTACGACTCATTCGACTCCTCGGCAGACTTCTTCGCCTTTTCCTCAGCTTCTTCGCGAGCCACATCCTTCAGGGTACGGGCAACCTTGACTTCCTTGAAGAAGATAAGGCTGTCGCCTTCCTTGATATCGTCGTAGCCCTTGAGACCGATACCACATTCGAAGCCGCGTACAACGGACTTCACGTCGTCCTTCATGCGCTTCAAGGACTGGACCACGGTAGTACCGAGTTCCACGCCGTTGCGGTACACGCGAACGTGAGAGGTGCGGTCGACTTCGCCGTCGGTAACCATACAGCCGGCGATGAGGCCGATCTTCGGAATCTTGAACACCTGGCGGATTTCGGCTTCGCCGGAGAGTTCCTCGCGCATGATCGGCTTCAAGAGGCCTTCCACAGCGTTCGTGATGTCTTCGATGCAGTCGTAAATCACGCGGTAGTTGCGGATTTCGATACCTTCCTTCTGTGCCATCTCGCGGATGGAAAGAGAAGGCATAAGGTGGAACGAAATGATAATCGCCTGTGCGGTCGTAGCAAGGAGGATATCGGATTCCGTAATGGTACCCACGCCCTTGCGGATGATATTGACGCGCACTTCCCTGTTGGTAAGCTTTTCGAGAGAGGCGGCAAGAGCTTCGGCAGAACCACCCACGTCGGCCTTGACGATGAGGTTGAGTTCGGAGAGTTTGCCTTCCTTCCTATCGTTGAAGGTATCTTCCAAGGTCTTGACGTTACGGGAGCGCAGGTCGCGTTCGCGGGCCGCCATACGGCGCTTGCTCGCGATTTCGCGTGCGGTCTTTTCGTCGTCGACCACGATGAGGTCGTCACCAGCCTGCGGAGTACCGTCGAAACCGAGCACCTGGCAGGGAGTAGACGGAGGAGCGGCCTTCATCTGCACGCCGCGTTCGTTGAACATGGCGCGCACCTTACCGGCATAGATACCACAGACAAACGGGTCACCCACATGGAGCGTACCGTTCTGCACCAAGATCGTAGCCATGGAGCCCTTGCCCACGTCGAGCTTGGATTCCACCACGGCACCGCGGGCGTGAGCGTTCGGGTTCGCCTTGAGTTCCTGAACTTCGGCTTCGAGGGCGAGCGTTTCTAGGAGCTGGTCCATACCCTGACCCGTACGGGCAGAGACTTCCACACAGCTCGTGGTACCACCCCACTGTTCCACTTCCACGCCGCGTTCGGCGAGCTGGGCACGGATCTTGTCGGGGTTCGCCGTCGGAAGGTCGACCTTCGTGATGGCGACAACCATCGGGACCTTCTCGCGCTTGGCCAGTTCAATACATTCAACCGTCTGGGGCATCACCATGGAGTCGGCAGCCACAACGAGCACGATAACGTCGGTCACCTGAGAACCGCGGGCACGCATGGCGCTGAACGCCTCGTGACCCGGAGTATCGAGGAAGGTCACCTTGCCCTGTGCCGTCGTTACTTCGTATGCACCGATGTGCTGGGTAATGCCGCCCGATTCGCCGGAGACCACATGGGTCTTGCGGATCCAGTCAAGGAGCGAGGTCTTACCATGGTCAACGTGACCCATGACGGTAACGACCGGATGGCGAGACTGGAGGTTTTCGGCGCTTTCTTCTTCGACGCCGAGAGCCTCTTCTTCGTATTCTTCCATCAACTGCGCTTCGTAACCGAATTCATCGGCGAGAATCTGGATGGTCTCGAAATCGAGACGGGCGTTGATGGTCACCATCATGCCCATTTCCATACACTTTGCAATCACGCGGGCCGGCATCTGGTCCATAAGGCCAGCGAGTTCGCCCACAGTGATGAAGTCGGACGTCTTGAGAATCTTCTTCTCTTCGCCCGTAGAATTGTCGTTGTGTTCCTTGCGGTAAACCTTCTTGACAGGCTTCTTCGAAAGGTCAGCCATCACGCGGGAAACGTTCTGGCGAACCATTTCCTGCTGCTGTTCCTTCTGCTGTTCCTGGCGGTCGCGGCTATTGCCACGGCGGTTCTTGTCATTGCCGTGACGGCCGTTCTGGCCCTTCGCTGCGTTGCCACCCTTGCCACCGTTATTACCGGCAGCCATTCCGGCGCTGGCATTGAAGGCTTCCTGCATGGAGCCGCTGGAGAACCCGCCGCTGCGACCAGTGTAGCCGCCGCGGGAGCTGCTCGCTCCCCCGCCCTGGCCAGGCCTACGCTGACCATTACCGCGGTTGTCGCCGGGGCCACCGGTACGCGGGCCAAACGAACCCGTGTAACCCTGGGCATTGCCCTGGCCGCGGGCGCCCGGTCCACCGGGGCGGCGGTTGTTACCGCGGGCGTTGCCAGCCTGCTGCTGGGACTTCGCGATACGAGCCAGGATTGCGGCATCGGGCTTGAACACCTGTGCCTTCATCGGCGGCTGCTTAAGTTCTGTATTCGCCGTCATCATCGTCGGCTGCGGAGCAGGCGACGGGGCGGGAGCTGCGGGCTTCGGAGCCGGAGCTTCTTCAACCTTCGGGGCCGGAGCCTTGACTTCGGGAGCGGCCGGCGCTGCAACAGGCTCGGGGGCAGCGGCTGGCTTCTCGACAGTCTTGGGTTCGGCAGGAGCCGGAGCGGGCTTTTCAACCTTCGGGGCCTCGGCGGGAACCGCGGGGGCAGCCGGTGCGGCAGGAGCAACCGGTGTTTCGACCTTCGCGGCCGGTGCGGCAGTTGCTTCAGCGGCGGGCTTGACCGTAGCCGGCTTTGCAGCGGGCTTCGCGGCGGAGTCCTTCTTCGTAGTACGCTTGAGGCTCACCTTCACGCCGTTCTTCGTCATGGTCGATGTCGTAGACTTCGACTTTTCGGCAGGCTTTTCGGCAGTAGCATCCGAAGAAGCAGACTTCTTCAGGTTCTTGGCTCGTGCGTCCTGCTTTTTCTTCTCTTCGGCCACGGCAGCTTCAATCTTCTCGAATTCAGAAGCATTCACCTTAGAGACCTGCGTCAAGACCTTGACGCCGTTCTCACGCAAAAGCTTCATAACAAATTCGCTCTTGACGCCGTGTTCCTCGGCCCATTCTTTTGGTTTATACTGTTCTATACTCATTCAATAGCCTGTTTAAAAAACCCTTTTGGTGAAGAAAGAATCCTTAGTTGCTCTCTTCCTGTTTTTCGGCTTCGGCAAAAAGCGCTTCGGCCTTCTGCGCAGCATTGCGGCGGAGTTCCTGCGGGCGCGGAGCCAGGACCTGTGCCTTGGCCTCGTCATCCTTCTCGGACCATTCCTTCTCGCCGAACACGTCGAGATCGCGTTCCACCAACTGGGAAGCGAGCTTCACGTTCTGGCCGTTCTTGCCGATTGCCTGGGCAAGATTGTCGTCGTTGATAACGACCACCACGCGGCGCGTACCCGGAACTTCGGTGAGTTTCACGACGTTAGCCGGAGAAAGTGCACGAGTGATAAACACGTCGAGGTTTTCGTTCCAGTGCACGATATCGATGCGTTCGTTGCCGAGTTCGCGGACAATCGTCTGCACACGGGCGCCCTTCATGCCCACGCATGCGCCGACCGGGTCGATCTTCTCGTCGCGGGAGTAAACGGCAATCTTGGCGCGGTAACCCGGTTCACGGGCGACACCCTTGATTTCGACGGAACCTTCGTAAATTTCCGGAACTTCCTGACGGAAGAGTTCCTTGAGGAATTCGCCGCTGGCACGGGACAGGATAACCTGGGCACCATTCTTGGCGGATTCTTCGACGCGGGCGATAACGGCCTTCACGGACTGGCCCTGCACGAGGCGTTCGTGACCAATCTGTTCGCGCGGCGGAATCATGGCTTCGGTCTGCTTGCCCAAGGAAACAATCACGTTGCGGCCTTCAAGGCGGAGCACTTCACCACTGATCATCGTGCCGACACGGCCACGGTAGGTGTTCATGATCTTGAGGCGTTCCGCATCGCGGATCTGCTGCGTCAAAAGCTGCTTGGCGGTCTGGATGGCCTGGCGTCCGAAGGAAGTCGTCGGCACTTCCATTTCGAGGAAGTCACCCGGCTGAGCGTCTTCGTTGTATTCCTGGGCTTCGGGCACGAGCATGTAGCCCTCGTCCATTTCTTCAACCTCTTCGGCGGTCATGTTCGGGTCGTAGTCCGGATAGTCGTCCACGACCTCAACACGCAAGAACACATGGATATCGTTCGTTTCCTTGTCGATGTCCACTTCGATCTTCTTGTCGATGTGCAAATACTTGCGGGCTGCAGAAATCAGGGCCTGCTTGAGAGCACCCTCGATGATTTCGTCGTCCATGTTCTTGGCTTCCATCACTTCCTTGAGCACTTCAACCAAATTAACCTTGGGTTCGTTCTTTTTAGCCATTTTAGACCTTCCTATTATATTTGTACATCCACTTTCGCGACCAGCACCTCGGACCTCGGTACGGACACGTTACCGGCATTGCCCTTGAGGGCAAGCGTAATATTCGTTTCATCAACTTCCAGGAGTTTCCCGGTGACGGGCTTTCCAGTACTGCGCGTTACGCGTACAAAGCGCCCGATGTTGCGTTTAAAATCGGCATCCGACTTGAGGGGGCGGTCAAGTCCGGGAGAAGAGACCTCCAGCGTGTAAGCGCCCTCGATAATGTCGGGATCGAGATCCAGAGCGTCGGAAAGGTGGCGGCTCACTTTGGAGCAGTCGTCAATCGAAACCCCTTCGGGCTTGTCGATGTATAGGCGGAGCGTCTTGCGCTTGCCGGCACGGAACATGTCCTGTTCCACCAAAGTCACGCCTGCAGCCTCACAAGCCTCGGCGATAAGCGAATCCAACTTCTGGTTAACCAAATAAACCTCGTATAATAAACGGCGTTCGTATACGGCCCCGAAATCTGCTCATTTAAGCCGAATTCGGGTCCACGAACGTCAAGACAGACCAAATAGAGAAAATTTTCGGGGTCTAGGCAACCGCGATAAGCGGAAAATAAGGGCAAAATGAACGAATGCAGCCAATAAGAAGGTTTTTACTATATTTACCGCATGGCTTACGTACTTTTGATTCTCGCATCCCTTATCGGCATCGCCGTTTCCGTATTTTACCTGCGCAAGAGCATCATCAACATACGCGAAAAGAACAAGGCAGAACCAAAGGCCTACAAGCGTGCGTCAAACTACATACTCACCGGACTCTGGTACGGCTACCTGCTCGTATTTTTCGCAGGGCTGACCATAAACAATCTAGGAAACTGGTAACCCTACCTACCCTGGGTCTTTAGCCAACGTTCATAAAGGAACAGAGCAATCAGGTTCTTGCCGTCCACAAACTTGTGGGCGGCTTCTTCGTACGGGAGCACTTCCGTACGGATCCACTCGTTCTCCTCGACGTAGGTCTGGTTCTTTCCGTCCATCGCCTCGAGCTGTTCGCGGGTCACGTCCCGTTCAATTGCGTACAAACGAATTCGTTCGTCAATGAGTCCGCAACTGGCGGCAAATCCGGGCGTAGAACCTTTCCACCAGAAATCCGTAAGGTCGATCAGTTCCGAATCGTCGGCAACAATCTGTGCTTCTTCTTCGAGTTCCGACAAGGCCACCTTGCGGTAATCCCCGCTCCAATCGAGTATACCCGCAGGCATTTCGAGCGAAGCCGTCTCGGTAAGGGCAAAACGGGGCTGGCGTACGAGCAGCAGGTACTTTTCGCCTTCGCAACGCAACACCACGAGCACGCCCACCGCATTCCCGCGTACCACGACAATCCCGTGAACCGGGCGGCCATCGGGCAACGTCGCCGTAGCTGTCAACTTGATAAACAGCGGGCTATGGACCTTGCTCAAGAAATCCACCGATGAAAAATGGATTTTCTGCACAACAAACTTGGACTTTGCAGCAGTAAGCCAGTCCTTGAAAAACTTGCAATCGAGAATGCACTGGTAGTCGTCTGCAGCGATTTCAGATGCAAACGTAAATTCAACACCGTCAACAATCATGATTCAACCTGCCGGAATTATTTTATGGCACGGGCCTTGGATTTCCAGATTTCGGAAAGCGACTCCGCATCGAGCGAATCGGGGAAAAGCCGGTTGCGCGTGATATCGAAGATAAACAGGTCCTTCGTCGCCGATGGCCCGCAGAACGTCTCCGTCTCGTCGGGTATCATAAGTTCGCGCACCACGGTAAACTTCTTGCCGAATGTGAAAGCACCCATATCAAACGACTTCATCGAGGCGCATTCGGGAATCTCCTCGACGTAGTAAGTACTTGTATGCCACAAGGTATCTGCCCGCTTCTGAACGCTACCCAAGGAATTCGAATCGTTTACCCAGCGCGTGCTCACGCAATAAACGGAATCCCCTAGGGCGCAGGCCTTGCGTATGGGGACAAGCATCGTATCCGTAGTACTCCAGGAAGTAGGATAAATCGTATCGTTCACCACGGAATCGCATATATCGACCTGCAGTTCGCAATTCGACTTCATGGCACGCCAGTGGAACACGCGGGGCGTAAGGCTATCGAGGACCTTCAATATCGACGGCGATTTCTTTGTCCTGAGCGGCAACGCAGACACACTATCGAACAGGGAGTCCACAAAAATCTCGAACGTATCAAGTTCAAAATGCCCGCGGCGCAACAGGATTGTATCGAGCAGGGAATCCTCGTCGTTCATCACGCGGATTTGCGAAATTCCCTTCAATTCATCCTCACTGAACGTGAGTGCAAGAACCGTATCTGGATGGTAGTATGGCGCAGGGCAATCCTCGCCACTGGTTTCAATAATTATTTTAGGCAGAAGGACTAGCGACTCGCCGTCTTTTTCCTTATCGATTTCAATCCTCTTGAGGGCACAATTGGAGAACGTCCAGAGGTTGCCCATCTGCAAAAAGAGCGTATCGGACGCAAGATGGATTCGCGCTCCGGAATCGAGAACGGCCTTGCGGAAAAAGCCCTCGCCAAAATAGGAGTCGTCTCCAGAAGAAAGCGAAATGGCGCCATCGTCATCTTGCGTGCAGGCCTGAATGCAGAAGCACGCTGCAAAAAATGCTGCAAAAAGAACGGCAATGGATTTTCTAGAAGTCATTCGCAAGAGAGCCCCGAAGCACTATAGTTTTATCTGCTTAACGAATTTAGCAATTTCGGCACTGTCAAGCGGATGCGTCTGCGCGTATAGATCTGCCCAGCGTACAAAGAATCCATTCTGGCGCACCGTAAGGAAGAACTTCGCACTATCCCGCGGAGCAAGGCGACCGACAATGGAATTCATGTCGAGGTATTCCCCTTCGATAAACGATGCCGTGTCAGCGCGGTTTACCGGATACATTCCCGACATGCGTGACGTAATGTTGTTTCCATGATCGAGTTCTACAAAATGGCCAAGGGAATCCTTGCCCGACGCGAGTACATAACCAGGGAGAATCGGATGGATGGGAGCCTCGCCAATCCCCAGCATCGCATCCATCGTAAGCATCGACTCCTTGCCCTCAAAATCAAAATCCCCCGTTATGGCAACGGCAGACCAGTCAAGAGGCTGCCTCGGGCAAATCCCGGGAAAGCGGCAGCCGTTATCAAGGCTTACCCAGTAGTAGAGCGAATCCTGGTCCATCAGGTGTAGGTACGTATAAACTAACGAATCTTCACACTGGACAAGGATCGGGCTCGAAAAATCATCCTGCGGAGCAATCCAGTGCAACTTGGGGCGCGAGGTTTTCGCAGTCGAGGCGACATACCGCAAGAAATCATTCGGGAGGAAGAATACCGAATCCGAGACCACCCAGGAACATTGGCCAAGCCCACCATTCAGTTCAAAGGCCGTTCCGCGCATCGATGCACACTTCGACTTCCAATCGTCTACTACTACGACCTCGTTGCCCGGCAGAGGCAGCAGGTTCACCAGCTTTTCGGCGAACCCGAACTTTATAAACAGGAAGAACACGACACAGACGAGCAAAACCCGGACAACTGGATAGTTTTGCCGTTTAGACTTGTATTTCTTTTTGCAGCGATGTTCCGAAAAGCCTTCAGACATCCGTCCATCACATCAGGAAATAGGCGACAACGCCACCAAGCACCAGAAGGATGAGAATAATGAAGAACACCGTCTTGCCCGAGGAGGATTCCTCTTCAAAAGGCATATTCATGCCCTTAGCGGCAAGTTTCTTTTCGTCCTTCACCACGGCATTGAAACTCTTGGTGAAGCGGCGGTTGTGTCCGGTGCGGCGTTCGGCCCTCACTTCGCCTTCCGCCATGGAATACCCGTTCTGCGATGCGACCGGCGTCGGTTCCGGTTCCACCGGTGCTGCCGGTGCCGCCTCCTGTACAGGGGCGCTGTCGGCCGGGCCGTGGGAATGCAAGGAGAACGACATCATCTCCGCCTCGAACGAGAACACCTTGAGGGAGCGATCGAGACCGGCCTTCCTTAGACCGTCGGCGATAGTCGGGCTGTTGCTGAGAAGGGCAAGCATGCCACCCTTGCTAGAAAGTTCACTCTGGAACTGGACGAACGCATTGTAGGCATCGCTATAGACGAAATCCAGTCCCATCAGGTCGACCGCGACGAACTTATCGTCGGGATTGTCATCTATCAACTTGCGAACGTCCTTCTTGAACTGCTCGGCGTCAAACGCCCCGATAGGATTGAGAGGGGCGGACAACAAGTCAAAAATGCCAACTTCGCGATAGTTCTTCAATTGCGTCATATGCAGAAATATAAACTAAAAAATGGGGAAAGAGAAAAAAAACGGGCGAAAATCGTAAAAATCCGGCAACATAAGCTACTCTTCCCACTGTATACCGCCGGAGGGGCGAGTTTCCAGAACCTCATCGGAAGATTCCTGGGCTCCCGAAGCATTTTCCTCCACAACCGGTACTGCCGGAGCGTTCTCCTGCGGGGCCGGTCCATCCACGGCCTGCACCTCGGGTTCCTCGGGCTCCGCACCAAGAAGCGAGGTCGGGGCAGCAGCCGCAGGCCGTTCAGGCTCTGGCTTGGGCGCATGCGAGAACAGGTACGGACTGATACTCACGCTCACGCGGTGAACAGGAGAAAGTACCGGGTGCGATTCAAACGCATAGTCGACCCGCAGGAACTTCGCGATGACAAGACCCGCACCCGCGGTAAAGCTCTCGAAGGTGGTAAAGCTCGAAAGGCCCGCGCGCAGGCTAAGCCCGAAATCGAAATTGAACTCGATACCGGCATGCCCACCCGAAAGCCAATCAAGAGGGTCTTTCCAGAGGGGCTTTCCGCGAGACTCGTCCGTCTCGAACCCCAGGTCGCGCGGTTCATGCCTGAATACACCGGCACTCTGCCAGTAGAACCCGAACTTTCCGTACAGGTAGCGCACATCCAGGCCGTAACTGGCCGCAAGGTACAAGTCTGGGGCCGAGTACTCGAATTCGCCCGAACCCCACACCGAAGCAGAGGAGGTCCAACCCTTCAACAGGCCTGCGACATAGAGGTCATCCAGGATGCGATACCGCAAACCTGCATCGCCGCGGAAACCGAAACCGGACTGGTCCATATCACGATAGAGCAAATGGAATCCGACGCCTAGTTCGAAACGGCCGAAAAGCCTTTTGCCCCAAGTCGCCGAGAGCATCCAGTCTGCAATCGAAAGTGTCTCGTAGTCGCTGCCTTCAGGCAGCGGATCTCCCTCGCGGATATAGGGAATGTCATCGGCTCCGAAACGAGCAAAAGAAATTCCAAGTCCCTGGTCCAAGCCTAGCGGGATGGCAACAGATGCATAGTCGTACTGCGTGTCCTCAAAATATGCGGTGTGCGAGAAGTTCGCCCACAGGTAACGCACGTTGGCCAACTGGTACGGGTTAGATACAAGTCCTAGATAATCGCCATCCACGGCCATCGTCGCAGAACCGAGGGCAGCAGAACGCGCTCCGGGTTCCATGTTCATTGTCTCGTTCACTCCCGAGACAAAGGTCGCGGCGAAAGAGCAACATGGAAGCAACAGAACTATTTTTTTCAGGACATTCATTTTACACGACCAAGATAGATTATTTTTTACTGGAGAAATGCTCCTTAAAGACTATATACAAAATTTCTTGACCTACCTTTCGGGCCAACGGCGCTATTCCGAGCGCACGGTCGACACTTACCGCAAGTCTTTCGAGAAGTTTACCGCCATCGCGGGCGAAGACGCCCCCCTGGGCAGCTTCTCGGAGATGCTGCTCAAGACGTTCGTGTGGGACCTGAAGATGAAGCAGAAACTAGCACCGACAAGCATCTGCGAACACCTCGCGGCAATGAAAAGCTTCGGCAAGTATCTAGTCAAGAGCAAGATTCTCGAAAAGAACCCCGCAGGAAACATACCGATGCCCAAGCGCCCCAAGCGCCTGGTAAACGTACTTTCGCAAAAGGACCTGGCTGAAGAAAAATTCCCGGAACTGCCACCGAACCCGACACTCCCGCAAGTACGGGCTCGCCTACTGCTCGAACTCATCTACGGGTCGGGGCTGCGTATCTCGGAATGCCAGAGCCTCACGTGGGACCGCATCGACACAAGCGCAAAGCTCGTGCGCGTACTCGGCAAGGGCAACAAGGAGCGCATCGTGCCGCTCACCGAAAGCTTCATCGACCGCATCGAGAACTATAAGCAAATTCAGGTCCAGGCAGGGCACTTGCCTACCGCGAGAGGCTACGTGTTCCTAAGCGAAGACGGCAAGCCGTTCGGGCTACGCACACTCAGGAACGACATCCACGACCTGTTGCGGGAAATCGGCTGGGAGGGCAAGGCGAGTCCGCACGTGCTGCGCCACAGCTTCGCCACGCACCTGCTCGAAAACGGCGCCGAAATCATGAGCGTAAAGGAGATGCTCGGACACTCGAACATCTCCACCACCCAAGTCTACACACATGTAAATGCGGAACGCCTGAAGGCGGCGTTCAAGAAGACCCACCCGCGGGCTTAAAGTTTCATAATGCAGCGGACCGGGATAAGGGGCGATTCATTCACGCCATCTATGTTGAAGGTCAATGCTCCCATTACGTTGTAAGAAGAATTCGACCAATCCAATATCGTTACCATATACATGCCGTTCATGGAGCCCAACCACATATCGAACGACTCAGAACTGAAGCCCAACTGCGGTTCTACACGACCGAAATTATCTGTAGTTTTTCCCCAATGGAAAGAGCCTGTCGGTTTTGCTGAAAAGCCGTAAGCATTTATGCCCGGCAAGTCTCCCTTCCATTCCGTCGAGCGCAGGTAAACGGCGGCATTTGCCGACCCCCCAACGTTCTCTATAAGTTCAGAAAAATCGTTCTCGGTAGGCAATCTCCAGCCGTCGGGGCAAACAGTCCGGGATTCTTCATAAGTATAGTACCGGCCATTCTCCGAGCAGTTTTCATCGTCATCCCAGGAGCACTTACCCAGGCTGTCGTTTCCGTAATTCAGGTTCTCCGCCATCCACCTTGTATTTCCGATATAGGCGTACTTGTAATATTTTCCGTCACGCGAATCCTTGAACTTTCCGGTAACCACGTCCTTATCTTTCACGCAGCGGACATAGGCATTCCAATCGGCAAGTCCTCCGTTAAAGAAGGTGTGATTCGCATTCGTTTCCAAAACAATCCTCGTCGTCGAATTTGTCCTAGCATAATCCACATCGGCAAGCCAGACATAGCCCAAGAATCCATTCTGTACAGCCTCTCCAGGAACAAACGAAAGACCGAATATATCGTTCCCCGCACTCAAGGAATCATCCCAGCCAGCCTTCGACTTCAACGCAATTCCTTGCTTGCTTAAGCCAAGTTTTTCTTCAATCCTGTTATACAGCGACAGGTACTCGCTCATCGCCGGCACGTGCCAGCCAGCGGGGCAGACTCCCCGATGATTCCTGATTGGAACCACCTTGTGGGCACTCGGAATAGAATCCTTGTACCCTTCGCTGATGTTCATCGCAGCCGTCCAGGTATAGAGTCGGCCTAAAACATCGCAGCTTTCAGCCTTCTCGAATGGACACGACGTTTGGGATTTCAAATTTATAGCCAGCGCACTGTCTGTAGTGTTTTCCGAGAAGTTCAGGTTCTCTGCCATCCAGGTCATCGCACTGTCGCCCGTACCGACCGTCACAATCCTGTAGACGTGACCGTCGCGCTCGTCCGTCATCGTCTGGTAATCGATGTCCGGGTTCTTGAAGCTGTCCTTCGTAAACGAATCCAGGGGGAATTCCTTCACCGGCGCAGAGCTGCTGCTCAAGGCTTCATCCACAGAAGAACTGCTCGTCATGGCGGCCTCGGAGCCGCCATCTCCCTTACTGCTACTCGACTGCGGTGTGACGCTGGAGCTCGACTGCCCCGAAGAGGACGACTCGGCAGAACTACTGCTCGTCACGGCGGCCTCGGAGCCGCCATCTCCCCTACTACTACTCGACTGCGGCGTGTCGCTGGAAGAAGACGACTCCAAACCGGGATCGTCGTCATCCGGTTTTACGGAAGAGGCGTCGTCCCCACAGGCCGCAAGAAGCGCGACCGCACCCATCAGGGCAAAATGTTTCCAAAAGGACAAAACGCTCTTATCTGAAAATTTATTCATCTTTCCTCCTTTTCAAATCTCGGTTGCGGCCTTGCCGCTATTATATACAAACTAGAAGAAACTTCCCTTGATGCCAACGGCGATGGTCCACTGCTGCAAAATGTCGCCCCAGTCGGGAGCATTCCATTCCTGCATCGGGCTCTCGTCATATTCATCACTCGGGTTAGCCGCATTCGCCTTGTCATGTATGGGCACGGAGAGCGCGAGGAACACGGGGAAATCGGCATTCGAGAACTCGATACCGTAGGCAAGCGCTACGGACCACGCCTGATGATCGGGATCCGGACGCGGGTCATACGTACCCGCCTTCTCGGAACTGATCCAGGCAACACCCAGCGGCACAGAGAAGTTGACCCCCAGGCTCTGCACAATCCCAGCACGACCGCGGTAACCGTAGGCAACCGATGCACCCACAGAAGGCGGAGTGTAGGCGCCGAGGTCGTTTTCGCCATATGGCTTGAAGCGGTACTCGAAACGGTCGCCTTCGTGCTTGATTTTCTTCCAGTAGGTATCGTTGAACTCGTTCTCGCCCGAAATCAGGTGCATCGCAAACGGGTACGTGAACGTGAGCCCGTAGAGCCAGATTCCCTTGTCGGTATCGCGGCTGTAGTCCCAGCCGAGAGTGAGCGAGTAGAGCCCCGACCCCTTCTGGAAGCTTGCAGGCAGGATTTCTTCGGAAGCATCCGTACCGCGCTTGATATCGTACTGGCCAGTAGGAATCGAGAGCGATGCAGAAAGTGACGCCGCACCCCCGCTACCGATTGTCTTGCTGAAATCAAAAGAGATGTCACCGAGGCCGCCCGTACTGCGGTCAGTCGGTGCCTGGTTGCTGCGGTACTGGACTTCACCCTGGTGTGACATGAACGGGATGGAGACTCCGAGTTTCGTAGACCACGTAGGCTTGATAGAAAAATGCGGGGTAAGCGTAAGGCCCGAGAAATTCTGGCCGACACTGTACTTGGTAAATACTTCCGTTTCCAGGTAGCCACCCGAAACGCCCTGGCCAATCCACTTGATACCATCGCCCGCACCACCACCGGAGCCGCCAGCACCGCACCCACCGATGGATTCCCAGGGGGTAGCGGGTTCAACCGGAGCGTTGAATGCGGCGAGGAACGCGCAGGTAGCGACAGCCGCGAGAGATGCGACCGCGCCGAACTTCTTGCTAGACTTCAATAAGGAATTCTTCATTGCGCACCTCACGGAAGTTCCAGCAAGTAGCCGTACTTATAACCAGTGGAAAGGAACTTAGCATCGGGAGAGCGCCCGCCCGTCATGGGAATGGGAGCAATTTCACGAACATCGCCGACCCACTCTATTGCAAGATCGCTCGGGGCACCCGCCATCAGGCGGATTTCGCGCATCACCGTACGGCCCGCAGAGCCATCCTGAGCGGACTTGTCGGAGAGGATGACCTTATTGAACATCTGCTTGCCCGACGGGACTTCAATCCACACGACGTAAAGCCGCCCATTAAATGCAAACCAGTGGGGCTGACCGGGCTCAGAAAGCGACTTGTCCCCGCGTTCGATTTTCACCGGCGTAGAGTTCGCGGAAAGTTCCTGGATATAGGCTTCCCATGAATTCGAGTTTTCGGTCAGATTATAGACGACATACTTGCCATCGGGCGAAATCATGGGCGCATCGATTCCCCAGCCCTTCTTGCCTGCGGGTCTCTGGAGTTTCACGGCCTTCTTGAGCCCACCGTTCGCGAAATCGGCAAACACAATCTTGTCATCGCCATTCACGTACACAAGACGCACGTCCTTTGTCCCGAAGAAGCCTTCCACGGTGGAATCTGCAGCATCCTCATCAACAGAAGTTTCCGGTGCAACCCACAAGTGCGGAGAGGCGTCTTCACGGATGTCCTTGTCGTAGAACCAGAACTTCTTCTTGTCCGAGATGCGCACTGCGAACATCCCGTAGTCAAGATTATCGGGCAGGCACAGGTTCTTCTTTTTCTTGTCGTAGGCTCGGAGCGCCACGGCAAAATTCGGATGCGTACTCCACTCCGGATCCTGGAACTGGCATTCGCCTTCCGACGTATCGCGCATTACGTACCAGAGCACCTTGCCCGCCGTATCGGAGATAGTCAGGCGGTCATGTTCCTCGGCATCAGTCGGGAACCCCGAATCAGAAGGAGTCACATAAAGTGTGCCACCGAAATTAAGCCAAAGCATCGACGCCGGGTAGTTTACCGTATCCTGCGTAACAGACGGATTACAAATCTGCATCTCGTTGTTGACAGCGAACAGAGTCCCGATTTCAGACTTGGAACTCGACGCGGACTCCACCGTTTCAGCCTCGAAAGGCTCCGGCGAATAGCACGCGGCAAGCAACAGCGCGGGCAGTAGTATTTCAAATATTCTTTTCATCAATACTCGTTTCCAAATGGACCCTATCGGTTATCCTACGGATTCCCTCCAGGGTGACTATAGTTCCACCTTCACCTTCTCGCGCATGGCCATGACCTGCGCCTTGGCTTCTTCCACAGTATTGCGACGGGCAAGGAGCACACCCAGGCGGCGGTGGCCCTTGAGTTCGGGCTTGCCGAACAGGCGGAGCGCCGTGTCCGGTTCGGCGAGCACCTCTTCGAGGCCGCCGAACTTCATGTGGTCGGAGTTGCCGTCCACGACGATGGCCTTCGAGGCGCTCGGGCCGTGGAATGCGATGTTCGGGATGGGCAGTCCAAGAATAGCGCGGGCATGAAGCGCAAATTCAGAAAGGTCCTGACTGATGAGCGTCACCATGCCGGTATCGTGCGGGCGCGGGGAAACTTCGCTGAACAGCACCTCGTCCTTGCACACAAAGAGTTCCACGCCGAAGATGCCGCGACCGCCCAAAGCGTCGGTAACCTTCTTCGCAATCACCTTCGCCTGTTCCAGGAGTTCCGGCTTCATCGGCTGCGGCTGCCAGGATTCCTGGTAGTCACCGCCCACCTGGTGGTGGCCCACCGGTTCAAGGAAACTGGTGCCGCCCACATGGCGCACCGTCAAGAGCGTAATCTCGTAATCGAACGGCACAAAACCTTCCACGATCACGCGGCTTGCATGGCCCGTACGGCCCTCGTGCTGGGAAATGTCCCAGGACTTCTGCACGTCGGCCTCGGTCTTGATGACACTCTGGCCATGGCCCGAGGAGCTCATCACCGGCTTGACCACGCACGGGATGCCGATTTCGGCGACGGCCTTTTTGAAATCTTCAAAATTATCGGCAAAGCGGTACGGACTCGTCTTGATGCCGAGTTCCTCGGCGGCAAGGCGGCGGATGCCTTCGCGGTTCATCGTGAGTTTGGTGGCCTTCGCGGTCGGGATGACGTTGAAACCTTCCTTCTCGAGTTCTACGAGCGTGTCGGTCGCAATCGCCTCGACCTCGGGAACGATGTAGTCGGGCTTCTCCAGTTCGATTACGCGGCGGAGTTCGGCTCCATCGAGCATGTTGATGACGTGGCTACGGTGAGCCACCTGCATGCCCGGGGCGTTGGCATAACGGTCCACGGCGATAACCTCGACGCCGAGACGCATCATCTCGATGATGACTTCCTTGCCGAGTTCGCCGGCTCCACAAAACAGCACCTTCGTGGCGCTAGAACTTAGAGGGGTACCGATTTCTGCCATATTAAACTCCTTGGTTTACTAGGATAATATAGGAAACTAGAACTTCAGGTCGACCGGGTTGAAGGAGAACTTTACGCCAGAACGAAGCCATCCATCTACACCGTCATTACCGTTTTCGTGTGCAAGGTTTTCGTACTTGCGAAGCCCACCACCCAGATAAAAACTGAACCAGTTGTTCACCTTCATGCGGTAAAGCCCGTCAATCAAGTACTGGGCCTCTTCGATTCCCGACGGCGAGTTTTCGCCACCGGCAAGCGCCAAGTTATAATCGGTGTACATTTCCTTGTCGCCCTGGCGGAGCCATGCAAGCGTCAGCGAAAGCGAATGGACTCCGTAAGTCCAGCCGAAATCGAACCAGACATCAAGAGCGTCGGCGCCGCGGCGGTAGCCTATCGGGTAATCCACAAAGTAGGCATCGGCGTAATCGATGTCGTCCTGTTCGCGGTAGTTGCTGCGGTAATTGCGGCGGCTCGTGTACTTGAGGAGCGGGAGCCTGCTATTGCCAGCCACCGGGTCGGTGCGCACCACGTCGAGGCGCCAGCTGAACTTGCCGTAGAGCGCGGTCGAAAGTTCGTGATAGTAGCCCACGAGGTAGTTGATGACGGAACGGCTCGTGCCCTTGTCATCGTCCTCGCCCACCGGGCTATTGATATCTTCCATGTTCACCTGGCCATAGAACTTTGCCCCGTTGCTCGTCTTGTACCCCAGTTCCACTGAAGTTGCAGCCGAGGTATATCCGGTCGCGTAGTTGTCGTGCCAGTAGATGAACGGGCTCATCGAGCGGAACTCGGGAGCCTTGCCGCCAATCATGCTTTGCTCGGCCACGTAAACCCAAAGCTTAGACGTCTCTATGCCGAAACGGTGGAACATGAAGGTCTTGATGTTATCGGCATACACGCGATTGCGCTGATTCGACACCTGATTGCTGGGGTCGGTACATTTCTGCGCATAGGCCTCAGTACCTACGGGCGGGCAACCGTTTTCGCCGCGCACATCGCCATAAAGCCATGCGTTGAGCGAACTAAACAAGAAGTCGTAGCGGAAAATGCTCGGAGCAAATTTCCAGCGCAGGCCATCGTGATAAGGCGCTCCACCCACAAGGATATCGTTCTTCGAAACTTTCAGGTCATCGAGCGCAAAGCGCCCGAACTGCACGTAGCCCACAGGATTCTCCCATACGGCATAGGCGTTGTTCGGGACGTTTATATCCAGTTCGCTCGGGTCGTAGGTGAAGTTCTTATGGAGGTCGTCCTGGTACCAGGCCTCGAGATCGCGACGAAGAGGCAGGTCCAGCAAGACGTGGAAATTCCTGTAGCCCGCTCGGAAACTGAGGGTAAAGAACGGGTTCACATGCTCTTCGTAACTGCGGGCATTCTCGAGCGGAATTTGCAGGCCACGCCAGTTCGGCCCAAACCAGTCCGCAGTATCCACAGCGAAATAGGATTCCGTCGGGCCACCATTCAACCCGAAATCGAAATCAGTACCCATCTGGAAATACCCATGCTCTCCCGACTCCGGGTGCGACGGAGCAGCCAGGGCCTCAAAGGCGCAGGCAAGGCAGAAAACCGGTATTACACAGCGAAACAACTTCATCTCCAAGTAATTTAATAAAATCCCACAAAAAGCGAACGCCTGGCATTAAGCCAGGCGCGCCAAAAATCAAAGAAGAGTCGCCCGAGCAGGGAGACCCGGGCGACTCCCTTGTGTTGTGGTGAGTGCGCTAGAGAGGCGCACCCTGTGTGTGTGTTTATTTTTTCACTGCAATGCGATGTCTACTAAAAGACGTCGCTTCCACGAAGGAAAGCCGGCACGTCGTAGTCAACGCCGCTGCTCCTGAGAGCGCAAGCTTCCCTGGTGACACCAACCGAGGCAGGGACGCTCTTTTCGGCCATGGTGTTACGAATGAACGTCGGAGTTTCAAGCGACGGTTCCTCACGCATTCCAAGACCATTCTTTTCAGAAACAGTGTTCATGATATCCACATCAGCTGCAGCGGAGAATTCCTGCGTCTCGGGGAGCGAGGCGTTGGGAGTTCCGAGGATGGTCTCTTCGGCCGGAGCGGTCGCAGAGAAACTGGGTGCTGCAAAGCTAGCAGGAGCTGCGCCATGCTGCGTGAACACGGACTGCTGTGCGGCAGGAGCTTCGGCGCTCACGGTCGGCATGGGAACAGTCTGTGCGAGAGCGACAAAGTTGAGCGCGGTCGGGCGCGGAGTCGCTGCAACAGGCTGCGGGGCTGCCGGAGCGGCCTGCGGAGCCGGCTGCTGGTAACCAGCAGTGGGGCCACCGATGGTGTTCACCAGGTCACTTGCACGCGGAGTGGATGTCGGAGCGACATAGGGCTGTGCCGGAGCAACCTGAACAGAAGCAGCCTGCTGGGCACCAGTATTGCCGCAACCCGTCGCAATGACGGTGATGCAGACCTTGTCACCAAGTTCCGGAAGGAGGATGTCACCGATGATGATGTTCGGGTCACCCATGTCACCCACGGCTTCGTAGATGTGGTCCATGGCTTCGCTGTATTCAATCATGGAGAAGTTTTCACCATGAGAAACGTTCACTAGCACGCCGGTAGCGCCTTCCACGTTCACGTCTTCCAGGAGCGGCGAAGAAAGAGCCAGGTCAACGGCCCTGATGCCGCGGTTGTCACCTTCCGCAATGCCCGTACCCATGAGAGCGGAGCCGCCATTCGACATGACCGTACGGATATCGGCGAAGTCAACGTGGATGAGACCATGACGGAACATGATGTCGCAGATGCTGCGCACGGCATTGCCGAGGATTTCGTCAGTCAGTCTGAAAGCACCGTCAAGGGTAAGGGTCTTGTCGGTAGACTGAACCACGTTCAGGAGCTTTTCGTTATCCACCACAATCATGGTGTCAACGTTATCGCGCAGTTCCTTGATGCCCTTTCCGGCATTCCTGGAACGCACAGGACCTTCGTACTTGAACGGCTTGGTCACCACGGCCACGGTGAGGATTCCCATTTCGCGGGCAATCGCACCAACAACCGGAGCGGCACCAGTACCGGTTCCGCCACCCATGCCGGCAGTAATGAAGATCATATCGGCACCCTTCATGGATTCCTTAAGCTCTTCGATGTTTTCTTCGGCGGCCTTCTTGCCCACGTCGGGTTTTGCACCCGCACCGAGCGTCTTGGTCGTCTTCATGCCAATGGCGATCTTGTGATCGGCAAGGCTCAGCTCAAGCGCCTTCGCATCGGTATTCACGGCGTAGTATTCTACACCTTCGATGTTCATACCGACCATACGGTTCACAGTGTTGCCGCCGGCACCGCCGACGCCGAACACCTTCACCTTGGCGTTGTTGAGGGTGGATTCGTCCATTTCGATATGGGTCGCCCCGTTTATGAATTCACTCATGGTTTGTATCTCCCTGTGATTTGAGTGTTTGTTTTTTAGTTAAAAATACGTGCGGACAAGGTCCTTGAACCATTGGATGCCCTTCTTGACAGAAACCGTAATCTGAGCTCCTGTCTCATGCTTCCTGTTTTCCATGCGCTGGCGAGCGGCATAGTGCAGAAGGCCGATACCTGTTGCATACGACGGCTTGCGGAAGGCCTCCTGGATACCGGTCGTTCCCTTCGGGTAACCAATGCGCACCGGCTTCTCGAACACATTCTCGGCGATTTCGTCGATACCGTCAAGAGCGCAGCAGCCGCCGGTAATGACGATACCGCCATTGATGACGTTCGTAATACCGTGCTTGTCCATGTCTTTTTTCAAAAGTTTGAATATTTCTTCGACGCGGGCCGTAATCACGCGAGCCAGCAGTTTACGCGAGCAGAGCACATCGCCGCGGTCACCGACACCGGGCACCGGGAAGGTTTCGTCTTCGATAAGGTTGCTAATCTTGCAGGTGCCATACTTCTTCTTGATCTCTTCTGCCTTCGAGAGCGAGATAGGAACCTTGAGGCACTTGCTGATATCGCTAGTGATGCTATTGCCCGCGATATCGAGCGAAGCGGTGTAGCGAAGCGATTCGCCCACGAAAACAGCCACATCGGCAGTACCCGCGCCAATATCAACCAGAGCCACGCCCAGTTCCTTCTCGTCCGGAGTGAGCACGGCATGTGCTGCAGCAAACGGTTCCCAGACAAATTCTACGGTATGGAGGCCGGCGCTACGAACGCACTTGTCCAAGTTCTGTATAGCGCTCGGGCGCGAGGTGACTACCTGGACTTCAACGCCAAGGCGGCGACCATTGAGGCCCTTCGGGTTCCTAATACCCGCCTGGTCGTCAAGCGTGTATTCGCCCGGGAACACGTGAATAATCTGCCCAGCGGATTCCGGAATGGTGCTTGCCTGATCCTTGACAGTCTCGATATCCTGGCTGCGAACTTCACCCGTCGGGAGCGTAATCAGGCCCTTGTAATTGACCGATGAAACATGCATGCCCGCAATGCCCACATACACATCGTGAACATCGACACCTGTCGTCGTTTCAAGGCTCTGCGCTGCACGCTTGAGCGTTTCGACCACATGGTCGAACTCATCTGCATTGGTCAGCGCAAAATCCCCGCACTCCAGCACGCGCACGTTAGCTTCGTTCGCAACGCCGACGAACAGGTTTATTTTCGAGGCACCGATATCCAGACCGAATATCAGGTCTTCTTTCCTTATCTCATTTTTCGATTCATCCATTGGCGCACCTCTTATCGAAATTCCTTACATAGGCAAAACCGGCGTAACGTAGGTCAACTTCACCGGCACAACGCAAATCCTGCGGGAAACCCGCCTTAACCATATCGTACATGGAGAACAATTCGGCGTCCCACCCCGCCGACGGGTAGAGCACATGGAATTCCACGTCCCTGAAAAACACTTCGAAAGCCCTGTCTTTTTCGGACCAACCCACCTGGGAAACAAGCGCATACTGACTCGGGTCCACCTTCTGCATCTCGGCAAGGAACTTGCAAATGGGCTTGATTTCGTTCACCGATTCCGCTTCCACAATAGGCAGGCGAAGCGCCGTCGACTTGGAAAGCGGGAGCGGGATTCCCCTTTCGGAATACACGGTCGCCTTGCCGCCATCGAAGAACGATGCAATGGCCTTCGATTCCTCGAGAGTAATCGACATAGAAGACGGGAAATGCTTTTTGACATGAACCGAACGGATCAGAGGAACCTGTATCAGCATTTTCTCGATAGAATCCGGATAGACCTCGGACATAAGCATGCCCGGTTCCACCTGCGCGTTCTGGATGATATCTTCCCAAGAAAGCATGCGGTTCCCTTCGATATCAATGTAGCGGAGGTGACGCAGGTCCATCGGGTTGAAACGCTGCACGTAGAAACGGTTCGTCCAGAGGGCGACCCCGGCGGCAATCAGAAGGACGCTCAGGATCCAGCCACGACGCTTAAACCAGCGGAGAACGCTCTTGACACCGCGCTTCATCTTCTGCGCACGGGCCTGCTTCCGCTTGCCTTCGTTGTAGCCGATACGGCGACCCCAGAATGTCGTCCTGGATTCGGTCAAATGCATTCCTCCAGAATCTTGGTTCCAAGCTTGTAGATGTTTCCGGCGCCCATCAGGACCACCACGTCGTTTTCGCGGAGTTCTTCCTTGAAAATCGGGAGCAGGTTCATCTGGTCGCCCACAAAACGCGCGTTTCTGTGACCGCGGTCGGTAGCACTGTTCGCCACAAGAGCACCAGTCACGCCTTCAATCGGGCGTTCGCGCGCCGCATAGATATCCGTTACCAAAAGCACGTCGCAGTTCGCAAAAGCCATACCGAAGGCTTCGTGCTGGTCTCGCGTGCGGGAATAAAGGTGCGGCTGGAAGGCGACAATGATACGCTTGTCCGGGAAGGCTTCGCGGAACCCAAGAAGGGTTGCGGTCGATTCCGTCGGGTGATGTGCATAGTCGTTGAATACCATCACACCGTTCTTCTCGCCCATAAATTCGAAACGGCGGGTAACACCCTGGAAGGCTGCGCAGGCCTTGCGGGCGATATCGGCCGAAATGCCTTCTTCGACGGCAAGCGCCACAGCGGCAGTCGCGTTCAGGACATTATGGCGGCCCGGAATCTGGAGGCGGAATTCCCCAAGGCTTTCGCCATCGTTCAAAATTTCAAATACAGGGTAACCCTTTTCAAAGCGCAGGTTGTCTACGCGGTATTTGGCCTGACGGCTGAAACCATAGGTAATCACGGGCTTGCGCACACGCGAAAGGATTGCCTGCACATTCGGGTCATCCAGGCAGAGGATTACCTGTCCATAGAACGGAATCTTATTCACGAACTGAACGAAGGCATCCTTGATATCCTCGATGTTTTCATAGGTATCCAGATGGTCCGCATCGATGTTGGTGACGATAGCAGAAGACGGCATCATCGAAAGGAAACTGCGGTCAAACTCATCGCTTTCGGCAATCAGGTAATCACCCTTACCCACCTTGGCGCCAGAGCCCTTGCCCTTCACCACACCGCCCACGATAATAGTCGGGTCAAGGCCAGCCTCTTCCCAGATTTCGCCAACGATGGAGGTTGTCGTAGTCTTACCATGCGTACCGCAAATCGAAAGCGTGTACTTCATGCGCATAAGTTCACCGAGCATCTCGGCGCGGCGGATTACCGGAATGCGGCGGTTGCGCGCTTCGACCAGTTCAGGGTTATCGTGCGGCACTGCGGAAGAATAGACAACCAGATCGGCGTCTTCCACATTCTTCGCCTCGTGCTTCGGAGCCACCTTTATGCCAAGGCCCTTAAGGTACTCGATAACTGGGCTCTCTCCCGTATCGGAACCGCTCACCACGAATCCATTTGCATGCAGGACCTCTGCGATGCCCGACATTCCGGCACCACCGATTCCGACAAAGTGCAAGCGACGTACGCGTTTACAATCATTAATCTGCATTAGGCATTTCCTTTTCCAAAATAGCCTGCGCAATCTGGTCTGCGGCATCGGGCATACCAAGCCCCTTCGCGGCAGAAGCCATCGCACTCAGGCGGGATTCATCAGCCAAAAGCTGTTCCACCTTGTTCCACAAATCGTTCGGATCGCTATCCAGTTCAACCAGGGCCGCACCAGCCTTCTCGACCACACGGGCATTGTGTTCCTGGTGGTTCGCGGTAGCATGCGGGAACGGGAGCAAGATGGACGGTTTCCCGAAAGCGAGAATTTCGGCAAGAGCCGATGCACCTGCGCGGCTGATAATCAGGTCAGCATAATTCATATAGGCGTAAATACCGTCAAGGAACCCGCAGATGGTGACATTCGGAATATTCCCCACACGTTCACGGATTGCATCGACATTCTTCACACCCACCTGCCACACGACATTCACATCGGTGCGAGCGGCAATCTGCTTGATGCTCTCTTCAATCTTATTGTTGATACCCACGGCACCCTGCGAGCCACCCACAATAAACACGGCCTTCTTGCCCTCTGGAAATTCGGACGGACGGGCAAGCGAATTGCCATCGGGCAACTTGCGCACCGGGTTGCCAAACACCATGCACTTCCCGGCAGGGAAGAATTTTGCCGCAGCCTCGGAAGTTACAAAGATGGTCTTTGCATAGCGGGAACCCACCTTGTTTGCGACACCGGCAACGGCGTTCTGTTCTTGCAAGTAAACAGGGATTCCAAGGCGACCTGCCGCAATTACGATAGGCAGCGACACATAGCCGCCGGTAGCGACAACCACATCGGGGTTTACCTGTTTCACAACACTCTTTGCTCGTACCAGCGACTTCGAGAGTTTAAACGGCAGGGCAAGATTCTTGAGGAACGGTCCGCGATGCAGCGGCTCCGCCGTAATGTATTCGTAGGGCCAGTTGGCCGCCACAAGGCGTTCTTCCATGGAGTTCTTGCGACCCACGAAAGTAATTTCGGTATAGCCCTTCTTCTTTAGGCTCTCGGCAATCGCCACTGCCGGGAAGATGTGGCCGCCAGTGCCACCGCATACAAACAGGAACTTTTTCATGTTTCAGTCCTCGCTATGTCAAAACCACCGAATGTATAGACGTTCATGCGCTCGTCACCCGCATAAGCCTCGTCAATCTTCTTGCCGGTACCGGTCTTCGAGATGTTCAGCAATATGCCGATAAACAGCCCAGAAATAATCAAGTTCGTACCGCCGAAGCTCAAGAACGGAAGCGGTTGCCCCGTAGTCGGGATAAGGCCCGTACTCACGCAGACGTGAACAATAAAGTTCAAGAACAGCGAAATGGTCAGGGCGACAGCCAGGCACTTGCCAAAACGCGTCTGGCTATTCTTCGCAATCTCGAAACCCTGATAGAAAATAATCGCAAACACGCCCAATACCGCAGCCGTCCCGACAAAGCCAAATTCTTCGCCAATAACACTGTAGACCACATCCTTGTGCGCCTCGGGCAAGTAACCGAACTTCACCGAGCCATTACCAATACCGGCACCGAAAATACCGCCGTTTCCAAGAGCCTCGAGGGAACGTTCTCCCTGCTCGACGCCGTTCTGGTGTTCCGCCGGGTTAAAGAACGCACCGATACGATCGGCCACATGGAAATGGCTTTCGCTAAACATCGCCTTCAAGGACTTTATAAGAACGCCTATGGCACCAATACCACCATACACGCCAAAACCTTCCGCCACATACTTCAGCCTGGCGCCGGCAACAAAAAGCATCGCAAGCATAATCCCGCAGAACATCACCAGCATGGAATAGTTCGGCTGAAGCACCAGCAAAACGGTCACAATAAGCAGAGGCACAGCGGGCTGTTTCAAGCTGCAGGTAATGGACTTGATTTCCGCACCCGCATCGGAAAGCTTTGTCGCAATCATCAGGATAAAGCCGAGCTTCATGATTTCAGAAGGCTGAATGCCGAATATCCAGCGGTTAGCCCCCTTTACTGCCGCTTGCGCCGCCGTACCTGCTGTCACCCAGCCCTTGACAATGGCGGCGAACGTAAGGGCACAACCCACAATAAAGATCAAACGAGAGGCTTTTTTCCAGATGGAATAATCCACACGGGCACCAAAGAACATGGCGGCAAGGCAAGCGACAACCTTCAGGCAGTGCTTCTTCAGGTAATATTCCGAAGGAAGCCCCATCTTGAAGGCCTGCGGGGTCGTCGCGGTGTACACGACGACAATGCCGAACACTATCAACAGCATTGTTGATAGCAACAGCAACTTGTTCACGCCTGTCGTCTGTGTATTGCTCATAAGTTCCTTACCAGTACTATCTCACCTTCGATGCGGGAGTGAGGTTCGCGAGGGCGTCCACCACCTGCTCCATGTGCATTCCGCGGCTGCCCTTCACCAGGAGCACGTCGCCTTCAGAAACGACATCGCCCAGGAACTCGATTGCATCCTGAACGGTATCGAAATGGAAGGCATGCGCCATGCCGCGTTCCTTCGCACCCTTGATAAATTCCTTAGCCTCTTCGCCAACAGCGAGCAAGAGGTCAAAATTCATTTCCGGAACGAGCCTACCTATTTCCCTGTGCAAGTCCTTGCTTGCCTTGCCCAGTTCGAGCATATCGCCCAAGACGGCGATGCGGCAGCCCTGCACGTTCATGTTCCCGATGGTCTGGAGAGCCATGCGGGTAGAAGACGGGTTCGCATTGTAGCAGTCCGAAACAATCTTGAAGCCGTTACCCTTGCGAATTTCCATGCGCATGTTGGTTGCACGGAAGTTCTTGAGGGCCTTCGCGATATCGGCCTTCGGGACACGGAACGCCGTACCCACGGCAATTGCCGCAAGCGCATTGTACAGGTTGTGGATTCCAGGAACACCCAGTTCAAAATGCGTACGGCCAATGTAGAAGTCGGCGCAGGCATTCGCATTCCAGGAAAGTTTTTCGGGCTTCACGATTCCGCGACGCACACCGAAAGTCACCACCTTCATGTTCTTTGTCGAACGGACCTTGCAGAGGTGAGCATCATCTGCATTCACGATAAGCGTTCCGCCGGCCTTGAGACCGTCCTTAATGGTAATTTTCTCGTTAAACACGCCGTCCAGATCCTTGAGGCGTTCCAGGTGGCTTGCGCCAATGTTGGTAATCACGGCAACATCGGGTTCAGTTGCAAGCGACAGCGGGCGGATTTCGTCCGGTCCACTCGTACCCATCTCCACGACGGCGGCTTCGTGACTGTGCTTCAGCTGGAAAAGCGTCATCGGGACACCGATGTGGTTGTTGAAATTTCCCTGCGTAGCGTGCGTATTGAACTTCATCGAAAGGATAGCCTTCGTCATCTCCTTCGTGGTCGTCTTGCCGTTACTGCCGGTGATAGCGACTTTCTTCACCTTAAAGAGGCGCTGGTAGCCCTTGGCAAGCTTCAGGAGTGCCTTGGTGGTATCGTCCACCGGGGCATACATCTTGAAGGTATTCTGGTCAACAGATTCCTGGTTCACTACGCTCATCAGTGCACCTTCCTTTTCCATTTGGGGAACAAACTTGTGGGCATCAAAACGTGCGCCCTTTATAGGCCAGAACACCACGCCCTTGGCCTTTTCACGTGAATCCAAGCACAGATTCACCTTGCGTTTGAGAATGCGGGCCGGGACGCCCACCGGGGCCGTCTCCAGGATATCCAGCATTTCCTTAACTGTCAAATCAAGTTTTAGCATTCTTCCATTGCCTTCACCGCCTCTTCGCGGTCGTCAAAATGATGCTTGGTCTTTCCGACTATCTGGTAGTCTTCGTGACCCTTGCCCGCAATCACGAGCCAGTCGCCGTCATTCAGGGCGGTACAGGCGCGCTTGATAGCCTCTGCACGGTCAGCGACCACAATAAACTTGTCCGTACTCATGCCCGCACGCACGTCTTCGATAATGGCAATCGGGTCTTCCGTGCGCGGGTTATCGGAGGTGAGCCATGCCGTATCGGCAATCGTCTCGGCGATATGCCCCATAATCGGGCGCTTGGTACGGTCGCGGTCGCCACCGCAGCCGAACACCGTAGAAAGCTTGCCGCGGCAGAGCTTGCGGGCAGTCGCAAGCACGCGTTCCAGCGCATCGGGCGTATGTGCGTAATCGACAATCACGTGTTTGCCGCCCTTGTTCCAGACCTTCTCGAAACGGCCAGGCACGCGCACGCTAGCGAGGGCAGCACGCATCGAAAGTTCCGGAATCTGGAGGGCGTTCGCCCAAGCGAGCACGAGCAGCACGTTATCCACATTGAAATCGCCGCACATGGGCGTCTCGAACGGTTCAGCCGCCACCATCGGGAGCGTAAACACGAGGCCATTTTCAGTGTTGGACACCTCGCCCGCGGGCTTCACACCGGCCTTTTCCTTACCGAGTCTCGACACGGAAACCACATTGCGGCCAGCAGCCTTCAGTTCGTCAAAAATCTTTTCACCATGCGCATCGTCGATGTTCACCACTGCCACACCGTCATCGGCGAGGTACTTCGTGAACAGGAGCTTCTTCGCTTCGAAATAGGCTTCCATCGTCTTGTGATAATCGAGATGGTCCTGCGTGAGGTTGCTGAAGAGGCCGCTCTTGAAGCGGATTCCGGCAACACGGCCCTGATGCAGGGAATGGCTCGATGCTTCCATCACGAGGTCAGTGCATCCTGCCGCGACGGCCTTTGCGGCAAAGGCGAACAGGTCCAGAAGGCCGGGAGTCGTGAGCGTCGCCGGAACCGACGTATCACCAATCTTGTTCTTGATGGTCCCGAGGAGGGCCGTCTTTCTGCCGGCGGATTCAAGCATCGCATTCATGAGGAAGGCGCTAGTCGTCTTCCCGTTGGTCCCGGTAACCGCATGGCACTTGAGTTTCGCGAACGGATCCTTGTAGAAAATCCTTGCCGCTTCAAGGCGGGCCGCCTTCACATCGGCCACCTGAATCCACTTGGAGGCGAGCCCTTCGGGAGCAACCTGCTCGCTCACGACCGCAACGGCGCCCGAGGCAACCGCATTGCGGGCAAACTCCTCGTAGCCTTCCGCGGGCATCGAGAAGAACAGATCCTGCGCCTTCACTCGGCGGGAGTCATCGCAAAGACCCTTCACATCCAAGTTACGCATCAAACCTTCGGATATCATTAGCCTCTCTCCTTAAGCGTAAGCTTGCACGTCGTTCCCTTCTGGAGCAATTCTTCGGGCTTGGGCGACTGCGCCACAACGCGTCCCTTACCCTCATATTCCACATTCACGCGGATATTGCCCATAATTTCCATCGCATCGCGCAAGGAAAGTCCTTTCAAGTCGGGCATCTTGGATGCAAGCATCTCGCCCAGCGAAAGTACGACACCCGCATCGCCCGTATAGTCTATATTCTGCGAAATCACGCGGACGCCCTCGCCAGCAAACGCAACCTTGCACCCCTTATCCGAGGCAAGTTTCTTTGCTGCATCGGCGGTCATGCCCATAAAGTCCATATCGCAGGGATTGTTCTTCTTTACCTGCGCCAGGTTGTATGAAACCGGAGACGCTTCCGGATGGTAGTAAATACCTTCCATTATGCGGCGGAAAATCGGACCCGCGGTAAGACCGCCCACATGCTTGCCCTGCGGGTCATCCACCAACACGAGGCACACATAGCGCGTATCCTCGACAGGCGCAAGCCCGATAAACGAAGCCACCTGATGGTCGCGATCGTACTTCTGCGTTTCCTGGTTGAACTTTTCTGCGGTACCGGTCTTGCCACCAAAATACACATCGGGAATCTTCTTCGAGACAACCTTCTTTGCCGTACCGCTATTCACCACACGGTAGAGCATCGAACGGATTGTCGCAGCCGTGCTTGCCGAAATTACGCGGCGCACTTCCTTGGGTTCAATCTTCTCGACGACGCTGTCCCTTGAATCGCGCCATTCACGCACAAGCATCGGTTCCATCAGCACGCCACCGTTCGCGACTGCAGCATACGCCATTGCCATCTGGATAGGCGTCACAGAAATAGCATGGCCAAAGCCCATCGTCTTGAGCGTACGGTCATCGCGCGTAAGCTCGTAAGGCATAAGCAGGCGGCCTCTCTCCTCGCCGGGGAAGTAGTCCGACGTAGGCATGCCGAATCCAAAGCCGCGCGCCATGTTGTAGAGTTTTTCGGCACCGACTTCTGCCGCAATCTTTGCAAACACTATATTCGAGGACTGCACCATCGCCTCGGACATATCCATGTCACCATAGACGTGCGTATCGCATATCTTCTCGGATTTCGGGTTCCAGCTCCAGCAGCGGCCTTCGTTCTCGAAAACGCGCGTAGGCGGCACAATCTTGTTCTCGAGAGCAGCCGCCGCGGTAATCACCTTGAAGGTAGAACCCGGTTCATAGGAAAGTGTAACAATCTCGTTATTCGCCATGCGGCCCACACCCTGGGTCTTGGAGTTCGGGTCAAAAGTCGGGTAGCTCGCCATGGCAAGGATTTCGCCCGTGTAGGGTTCCACAATCACAGCACTCGCACTCTTCGCCTCGAACTCGTTCACGCCATCCTTCAAGGCCTTCTCGACGATTTCCTGCATATTTCCGTCAATCGTCAAGACCATGTTCAAGCCCGGTTCCGCCTTGGCCACTTCGCGAGAACGCGAATAGATTTCACGCTTCACGACCTTCTTGACCGTCTTTACGGAATCACCATCCATTTCGCTGAACTTCTCGACAGTCTGGCCGTCAACGCCCACACGAATGCCACTGACTCCGCTCAACTTCGTATCGAAAGTCCTCTCGAGGCCCATGTTTCCGTGTCCGTTAAAGTCGAGCTTGCCCACCACCTGGCTCGCCAACTGCCCATGAAGGAATATGCGGGTGTAGTCGAGCATCTTGTTGGTCGTATCGCGGCAGTTATCCGCAAGGACCACGCCATTCCTATCCAGAATGCGACCACGGTCGGCATAGACGTTTCTCGTGCTCGTCACCATGTTCTTCGCCTTGGTCTGGTACACCTTGCGGTTCACCACCTGAATGCTAAAGGTCTGCCACAAGAGCACGCCAACAAGGCTCATTACGAGCCACTTGAGGAAGGCGAGTGGTTCAAGACGGATCTTACCGTTCATAGGTCCCTCCCTCGCCCATAATCTTTACAGGAACAGCATTCAAGCCAAGGCCCGTCTGTTCGGCATAGCCACGCAAACTTTCCAGAGTCGAGAGCTGGTTTATCTTCAGTTCCATGCGGAGCACATCTCCTTCCAGGAACACCACTTCTTCTGTTAGCTTGTGATACTTGTCGTAAAGAGTGTTGATGCGGTTCTGCAGGTACAGCGGCGTCATGAGCCCGGAAACAACCGCGACAACGGCAAGCGAGACAATCACGACGATTGACTTGTTTGTCTTCGGCAGAGGTATTTTCTCGGTTGCGCTCATACCCGTTCGTAAACCCTTAACTTTGCAGAGCGAGCCCTGCTGTTGTTCGCAATTTCTTCGTTTGTCGGTAGAATCGGCTTGCGATTCACCTTCCTTAGGCGCTGATGATTCCCACCGCACATGCATACCGGCAAATTTTCCGGACAGATGCAAGCGCGTTCGAATTCAGCCGCAGTCTCCTTGACGCAACGGTCTTCCACGGAATGGTAGCTCATCACCACCAGGCGGCCGCCCACCTTGAGGCAGTCCACAGCCGCACGGAGACTATCTTCGATTTCCTTGAGTTCGCCGTTCACTTCCATGCGAATCGCCTGGAACACGCGAGCCAGCAGGCCATTCACTTCACGACGCTTGTCCGGGAACACGGATTCCACGGCAGACTTCATGTCCGACGGGAGGATTTCGCGATTTTCCCTCTTGATTTCCGAAGCCATCTCGACTAGACGAGTTGCCAGTTTGAATGCCCTATCCATATCGGCATTCTTGCGGAGAGCCGCAGCAAGCGTATCCGCATCGACATTGCAAAGCCAATCCTGCGCAGAGACCCCTTCCCGGCGATCCATGCGCAGGTCGAGCGGGTTATTGCCAACGAAGGTAAACCCGCGTTCAGAATCATCAACCTGGTGGCTGCTGATTCCAAGATCATACAGAATACCATCCAGCGTATTAGCGGGGATTTCGTTTTTCAGTTCGCCAAAGCGCACCGGATGCACAATGAACTTCGGGGCTACTCCTGCAAGGCGCTTTGTCGCATAAGCCACGGCCTCTTCGTCACGGTCGAAGGCATGGAGCGTCCCCGAGGAATTTAGTTTGTTTGCAATTGCGTAGGAATGTCCGCCACCACCGAGAGTGCAATCCGAATAGGTGCCGTCAGCCTTGATGTTCAAAGCATCCAGGCATTCCTGGAGCATTACGGGAGCATGGTAGAAGGCACGTTCATCAACGATTGACATCGCCACCCTCCGTCAAGCTCTCTCCATAGAACGCGGCATCGAATGCAGCAATATCTTCACTTGTCTGCAAACCATACTTGGCATTGAAGCGTTCAGGATTCCACAGTTCGAGAGTTTTACCGCGTGCCGGCACGTAAAGGACTTCGCCCTTTAGACCAGCATACTCCAACAAGATCTTAGGAAGTAAAATGCGGTTTTGACCATCGAGCTCCACCACGGTGGGCCAGAGGTTTCTCCGAACTAGGTCAGCTTGACGGCGGTCGGACCGGCAGTCCAGGTCCGCCATGAACTTTTCGTATTCAGGTACAGTAAAGAACCTCAGGGTCTGATTCGGGCCACGCGTGACCACGAACTCATTCCCATCGGCTCCAACGAGCTGACGACGGAATTCCCTAGGGAAGGAAGTCCTTCCCTTTCCATCGATAGCCGTTTGGGCCTGACCTATGAAAGACGTAAAGTTCATACTAGTTTTTTGACACATTTTACCACAACAGTGTAAAATCTACCCACTTTCAACCACTTTGGCAAGACATGTTACGTTTTTTGACACCCAAAGCATACAAAAAGCATACTTCGGGACGAGGTCCGGCTTCACATTACTACACATTAGTGCAGCAACAACAAAAAAAAATGACGCAACCCAGATTACAGCCGCCAACTCAGGCCCACTGCCCAAACCGCATTTTTATATTTGCAAACAAATTATGAAGGAGTGTAAAATGGGAACCCTTTTCAGAAAAACAACGTTCGCCCTCGCGGCAGTCCTCTTATCGGCCCAAAGCGCCATGGCCAACGTCCTCGAAGCGTTCACTGATGCAGACTCAATCGTCGCCGGAACCCGTTTCCCTGTTTACGTTTCTGCCAGAGGCGAAGGAGATTCGTTTGACCTAGAAGGAGCCGCCGGCCAATCGTACAACCTCTTTGCCACCAATAATGTTGCCATATACCAGTCGAAGGATTCGAACCAGCCGACCCTGAAGAACTATCTTGGGAAAATCGGCCCTTCCGGTGTAGATACGCTATGGCTCGAATACCCGCTAGAATATATACAAACGCTTACGGACCACTTCCAAATCGGCGTCGGCTTAACAAATCACTTTCTTACAGTATTCCAGCCCCTAATCACATTCGCCAAAGCAACAACTACAGACAAAGACGGAATCCCGCTCACCTGGGAGCCCGTCAACCATGATCCCGACACCCACGAAGATGGATCACCCTACTTTCAGCAGACAAACACCGAAGTTGCATTAACCCTTATCGCGATTAGCCCGATAACCATGGGCATCTGCAAGGAATGCGATTTCGACATCGTACTCGACTTCAGCACGAGTGCAGGCGTAACCGCCGAAGACGCGAAACTCGTCGACGGAATAACGACAATACTTCTCCGTTCCGAAAAAGATTTCGAAACCGAGACAGCGTCTATATCCGTCTGCGTGATGCGCAATTCCAACATACAGGCAACCTACGGCAACATGCATTTCTTGAACAAGCCGTCGGCTTTACCGCAAGCGGAGCTTTCCAACGCGCTGTCATTGCCCGCCGCCTATACGGTCATGGACCTGCAAGGTCGAATCATCCGCAAGGGTGTCACGCATTCCGCAGACATCGACATGTCGTCGTTTGCAGCCGGTTCGTACATCGTAAAGATCGGAACCAATTACCGCAAGATAAACGTCCGCTAAAAATCGCGTAAAAAAATGAAAACCGCTCTTGCCGGAATTGCAGCTATCGTCACGGGCATCCTGCCCGCACTTGTGGGCTGCGCAGAAAAGATTACGGACGAACGCGACGGGCAAAAATACTCCGTCATAAAGATTGCGGATAAACTATGGTTTGCCGAGAACCTGAATTTCGAAACCGGCAATAGCAGTTGCCCCGAAGGCGACAACCGCAACTGCAGCAAGTACGGCAGGCTTTACACCCGCGACGATGCCCTCCGCGCATGCCCCAGCGGATGGAGGCTGCCGAACAATCAGGAAGTCGAAGAACTAGTCAAGGCCGCAGGCGGAATGTCCAAGGCGGGCGACGCACTAAAATCGAGTTCAGGCTGGTTCAAGAAGGGCAACGGATCCGACGCGCTCGGGTTCGCCGCACTGCCCGCAGGCTACTGGAGCCAGGGAAAATTCGACGGCATAGGCGGCTACGCCTATTTCTGGAGCAGCACCGATAGCGAAGACGGACTCGCCTACTACCTGTTCCTTGATTTCAGCAGCAAGGGAGCCTCGCTGAACGCCTTCGACAAGGGAACCGCCCGCTCTGTCCGCTGCGTAAAATAAAAAGCTTACAAGTCATGATTGAACAACATGCATTTTTCGCATGTTGCACCCGCAGAGGCGCTGTCGCCGAAACGGCGCTCGGGATTGGGGCAATGTTCTTCCGAACCATCGGGCAAGATCCAGATTTCGTCCTTGAACAAATCGCAGGGACCGCCGCCAAGATGCACGTCGAAAAAAAGACTCCCTTCGCAGCGCACGCGCGGGAACTGCGCCTGCAACGCTTCCAGCTCCCGACGAATTTCGCGAGCAGCCAGGCCCGAGATTCCGTATTCATTCCGCAAGCGCTCCCCCGCCGAGATAAACACCGGCAGGTTCCACTTGATGCGGACTATTCCGACAGAATCCGCCCAGTGCAAGATTTCCGGAGCAAAGCTTAAAAGTTTCCTGTGCAGTGTCACCTGGAGCGAGACACTCGCGACATTCCGTCCTGTCGCGGAGCCTGCACATAAACTGCGCGCCACACCAAGCAGGCGTTCGACATTCCGGCGCCAAGGCTCAAACGAAATTCCCGGCATCATCTCGTCGAACGCGGGATCCTCGAATCCCATGCAGCTCACCTTGATGTCGCTGCAGGCAAGGAGCAGACGCTCCATCCCTGCAGCCGTTCCCCATATTCCAGGGAACGTTCCGTTTGTCGTCAGGTTGAGCGGGATTTTTTTCGCAGAACAATATTCGAGCAGTTCCGCAAATTTCGAATAAAGTAAAGGCTCCCCCATCGTACTCGGGATAACCTCGCGAAGTCCGCTCCCCGCATTTTTTTCAATCGCGGCCTTCGCGACCTCGATAGGCATCTCGCCCATCCCGAAAGGCCGTCCCCGCTGGTTCAAGAAGCACAACGGGCAACGCAGGTTGCACTTGTCCGGATTCGTGAGGAGTGTGAGCCGGCGCATCGCACAGATACCGCAGGTGTAGTCCTAACCTTCCCGCGTCTCCCGCAAATACTTGATGGCAGCAAGGCCCGCAATCGCGCCCTCGCCTACGGCGACGGCGACCTGCAATGTACCACCGGTGCAGTCGCCCGCGGCAAACAGTCCGGGAACAGTCGTCATGAAGTTCCTGTCGAGTACAACGTTCCCGTTTTCGAAAGCCGCACCCGCCTTGCGGGCTAGGTCCATCGCGCTTGCGCTCCCGAGGGCAACGAACAGTCCGTCGAGCTTTATCTCGGATTCGTCCATGAACACGGCTCCGGCAAGCTGACCTTCGCCAAGCAACGCCTTGAGCGGACGCTTGTCAATCTTCACCGTCTCCGGAAATTCAGCCGTAACCTCGGCCCCATTGGTCAGGAGCGTCACGCTACCGGCAACATTCAAGAGTTCCTTGCACTCGTGGAGGGCGTATTCCCCAGCCCCGAGCACGGCGACATCCTTACCGCGATAGAAAAAGGCATCGCAAATCGCACAGTAACTCACTCCATGGCCTTCCAGTTCGGCCATCTTCGGCAGAGGCTGTTTTTTGCGGGCAGAACCCGTCGCCATGATGCATGCGCGGCCGCGGTATTCACCCTTTAGGCCTGTCGCCACGAACATCTTGCCGTCAAAGTACAGGTCCGTCACCTCGTCGTCAACGATTTGCGCCCCAAGACGTGCCGCCTGAGCCTTCCCTACAGCAAAAAGGTCCGAACCGGCCAGCGGCTTCTCCAGGCCATAGTAATTCTCTATCATATGGGCTTTCTCGAGCGCCCCGGAATCCTTGCCGACCAGCACGACGTCCAATCCGGACCTAAGTGCATACAAGCTAGCCGACACTCCAGCCGGTCCATAACCGATAATAATTACATCTGACATAAAAACCTCTAACACAAAAATACGAAAAAAATTTATTTTAGTGTATATATAAAAGGACTATAACCATGGATTGCAAAAAGCCACGCGACATGTTCGTCGAAGCAGGCTACGGCCCGAACTTCGCCGACCAGTTAATCCAGAATGCATTCAGCAAGCTCTTTGAAGGCGACCCCATCGATGAACGCGTCTGCTTTGAAGCCTCCGACGACATGGCCTACATCATCGACATCGGACACGACGATATCCGCTCCGAGGGCATGAGCTACGGCATGTTCATTGCGGCCCTCACCGGCCACGACAAACTGTTCCAGAAACTATGGAACTTCGCGAAGAAATACCTGCGCAACAACGACGGCCCGCACAAGGGTTACTACTCCTGGCAAGTTTCCACGACCGACTTCTCGATGATGGACCCGGGTGCCGCACCCGACGGCGAAGAATACATCGCCGCAGCCCTCCTGATTGCCGCCAACAAGTTTAACCGCGATGACTACAGGCAAGAAGCCATCGAACTCATCGACTGTATCAAGAACAAGCCGTTCAACGAACTCGTGGGCCCGATGATCGACCCCGAAAGGAAACTCATCAAGTTCTCCCCCGTACTCGGCAACGACTTTACCGACCCGAGTTACCACACCATAGCCTTCTACCGCGCCTTCGCCAAGGCCACCGGCGACAGCGAATGGTTCGAAATTGCAAAGAACAGCATTGAATACCTGAAAAAGGCCGCACACCCGGTCACCGGGCTCTGCGGCGACTACTCCGAATACGACGGCACACCCAAGGCCATGCCGTGGTTCCCCGAAAGCAACTGCTTCAGCGGCGACGCCTGGCGCGTTGCCCTCAACCTAAGTCTCGACTACGCGCTCAACCGCGGCGACGAGAGCGAAAAGGAAATCTGCACACGCCTGCTAAACTTCTTCGAAAGCCGCAGGCCCTACCTCTCGGACTACGCTACAGACGGCACGCCATACCCGAGGCAAGGCCGCAACGCCACTCCCGGAATTATCGCCATGAATGCAGCGGCAACACAAGTACTCGATTCGGAAGACCCGCTCATCAGGCCCTTCGTTAGGGACCTCGCGGCACTCTCCGTCCCGTTCCGTTTTTGGCGCTACTACGACGGTATGCTCTACATCATCGGCATACTCGCCACAGCCGGCAAGATTATCATCTAAAATAGGAGGACCTATGCAAAAGAGAACCACCATCTCCATTTTCGCCATGATGGCCGCCTTCGCCCTCACCGCGTGCGAAGACATCCGCGTGCAGGAATTCCCCGACGGCTCTGTACGTATGGAAACGACCTACGTCAAGGACAAAAAGCAGGGTATCGAAAAGGAATACTACAACAACGGGACCCTCAAGCGCGAAACGAACTACAACGAAGACCGCAAGGAAGGCGTGCAGAAGGAATACTACGACGACGGCACCCTCCAGGCCGAGACTCCGTTCGCCGACGGCTACATCGAAGGCGAAGTTACGAAGTACCACAAGAACGGCAAGATTGCCTCCAAGGCAAAGTACCAGAAGAACAAGCAGATTGAATTCGGTGAAGTTTTTGACCCCGATGGAAGTCCCGCTACCGACGGCAGCTACAAGGACCCGCGTGACGGTTACGCCTACCAGTGGATTCGCATCGGCACGCAGCTCTGGACTGCCGAGAACATGAACTTCGGCACCTACGAAGGATCCGTATGCAACCAGTGCAACCACTGGGGCCGCCTCTACAACTTCGAGAACGCCAAGAAGGCATGCCTCGAAGGTTTCCACATGCCCACCAAGGAAGAATGGAAGACGCTGCTCACCTTCGCCGAAACAAGTGGCAAGGTCGGCACCGTGCTCAAGGCCGGCTTCGGCTGGGACCCCATCAAGGAAGGCGGGAACGACTACGGCAACGGCAAGGACGAACTCGGGTTCGGCGTGAAGGCCGGTGGCGCTCACTTCGCGAAGAGCGACGTCCCGCTGAAGGACCGCAAGTTCGAAGATGCCGGTAAGAAAGCCTACCTCTGGACCGCCGAAGGCGAAGTACTCGTGTTCTACCACGACAAGGAAATCGCCAAGTTCGAAAAGTTCGATCCCGAATTCGGCGCCAGCCTCCGCTGCCTGAAAGACTAGGCTACAAACCTTTCAAACAAAAAATCGCCCCGGCAAAGCCGGAGCGTTTTTTTTTACTTAAGCGGTCTCTTACTCTTACGTTGTATATTCCGCGTTAATCTTCACGTAGCCATAGCTCAAGTCGCAGGTAAACGCGCTTGCGGATGCCTGCCCGATGTTGAGCACGAGCGTCACCTTGTATTCGCGCTGGCGTACCACCGCGTGGAGTGCCGCCGTCTGGGCTTCGTCAAGCTGGATGGGGCGCCCGCCTTCAAGCACCTTCACATCACCGAAGTACAGGTCGGTATGTTCAGCCACCATGTTGCAGCCGCTGGAGCCCGCGCTGCTGAGGATACGTCCCCAGTTCGGGTCTTCGCCGAACATCGCGCACTTTGCAAGGTTACTCGTTCCGATGAAGCGAGCCATGCGGAGCGCTTCCTCGTGGCTTTCCGCCTTCTCGATGCGCAGCTCAATAAGCTTGGTAGCACCTTCACCGTCTCGCACGATATCCTTCGCGAGGCTCTGCATGATAAGCATGAGTGCCGCACGGAACTCTCCCTGTTCGCTGAGGCTTAAGTCTTCGTAACGAAGTCCGCTCATGCCGTTTGCAAGCAGGATGCAGGTGTCATTCGTGCTGGTATCGCCGTCCACGGTAATGGCGTTGAAGGAATCCGCGATGTCGGCGCGGAATTCCGCAAAGAAGTCAATCGGGAGAGAAATATCGGTCGTGATGAAGGCAAGCATGGTCGCCATGTTCGGGTGGATCATGCCCGAACCCTTGCAGGCGCCGCCAATCGTAATCACGCCCTTCTCCGTCTGGATTTCCACGGCGTGGCTCTTGAGGGCAAGGTCGGTCGTGAGGATGGCGCGGCCGAATTCTTCGGACGCATCGGCATGCAGTTTTTCCACGAGCCTCGGGATACCGGCTTCGATCTTGTCCATCGGCATCAGGTGGCCAATCACGCCCGTGCTGCATACGAGCACACTCTTCGGGGTAAGGCCCAGAGCTTCTTCGGTGAGGGTCGCCATGCGTTCGGCATCCTTGTATCCCTGTTCGCCGGTGCATGCGTTCGCATTGCCGCTGTTCACCACGACTGCCGTAGCAAAGTGAGCGTGTTCAAGAGCCGCCTTATCGTACAATACCGGAGCAGCCTTCACCTTGTTGGTGGTAAAAACGGCGAAGCAACGCGCGGCCTTTTCGCTCTTGAGGAGCGCCATGTCGGCATTGCCGCTAGCCTTGATGCCAGCGCAAATTCCAGAAGCGGTGAACCCCTTGGGGGAACATACGCCGCCATTATCCAGCAGATTGTACATACTATCTCCTAAAAAGATGTTCTTTCGCAGGCGAGCGCCCACGAAGGCATGTTAAATTTTGTACTTTGTGGAGCATGGAAAAGATCAAGTTTACACAAGAAGCTTTCGACAAACTCGTTAAAGACCTTGAAAATTTAAAAAATGTGGAACGTCCGCGCGTATTGCAAGAATTGGTTGATGCCCGTGCACAGGGCGATTTGAGCGAAAACGCCGAATACCACGCCGCGAAGGAACGCCTTTCGTCCATCGACAATATCGAGATGCCCAGGTTGCAAGACCAGATTGCCCGCGCCGAAGTCGTCGCGTTCGACCCGAACTGCGACACCATCAAGTTCGGCGCAAAGGTGACGCTCCTCAACGCGAAGACCAAGAAGAACGTGGTGTACCAGCTGGTGAGCCCCGAAGAAGCCGACGCCCTCAACGGCAAAATCAGTTTCAAGAGCCCCATCGGTGCCGCCCTCATGGGCAAGAAGAAGGGCGAGACCATCGAGGTCACGACTCCGAGAGGCGTCAACAAGTTCGAAATTCTCGACATCAACTAGGCCAACCTGTCCATGATCATCGCAGCCATCGGCGAAGACGATTTCTCAAAGGAAAAGCGCATCGAGCGATTCCTCGAAGAAACGCTTGGCAACCTCAAGGACGATCCGATGTCGCGGCAGATCCTCTTCGCGACCGATCCGGACATTCCGTCCATAGCGGATGCCATCTTCACGGCATGCGAATCGGTGTCGATGTTCTCTCCCGAGCAAGTTGTCGTGGTGCGCAAATGCGACGCCCTCAAGGCCGACGAATCCAAGAGCCTCGCCAAATGGATAAGCCACAAGCCGAACTGCAAGTTGTTCCTCGAGTTCAACAAGCTCGATGCACGCGGAGAACTCAGCAAGGCGCTAAAGGCAGCAGGCACCATCGAGAAGTACGACGTTCCCAAGCAGTACAAAATGTCGGAATGGATTGCCGCAGCAATCCCTACGCACTTTAACAAGGCGATTGACCGCAATGCATGCGACTACCTGGCCGATGCCCTCGGGACAGACACAAAGCTTGTTTGCGAAGAAGTCGAGAAAGTTCTGCTGTTCGACCCCAACTGCAAGAAGATTACCGAAGAACTCGTCCGCTCCATGATCGTACCGCAGCGCAAGATGGTCTCGTTCGAAATAAACGATTCCTTCGGATTGCGCGACACGCAGGAATACGCCCGCAAGCTGAACGAACTTTTCAACAACGGCGTAGATGCAGTGAGCATCGTTGCCTCGCTCTACTATTACGCCGTCGACCTGCTGAGATTTTCCTCACTGCTCGGCAAAGGCTTGTCACCGAAAGACGCTGCCGCCGAGATGGGCAAGAACGACTTCATTTACAACGTGAAGGGCAAGGCTCCCGAATGCGCCCGTCGCTGGGGGAAGCCGCTGCTGTGCAGGGTTATACGCCGTCTCGCCGACCTTGACTACGAAATCAAGAGCGGGCAGTGCAGCACGAAGATTGCGCAGGAACTCGCCCTCGCGGCACTTGTCGTGCGCTAGGCTCCCTTCACGATACTTTCTATTTCATCGCGGGACAAGTACGCCCGTTCGTTTAGTGCCTTCGCGATTTCGCAAAGTTGCTTCTGGCACGCCATCAGGATATTGTAGTCCTGTTCGACCACGTTCGTCTCTGCCAATTTAAAATAGTAGCACGCCGCCTGGAAGCGCTGGTAGTCCGCATCGCTCTTGTAGAGTTCCATCGGCAAATCCTTCATGACGGTATCAAGACTACACTTGAAATCGTGACGTATCAGGAATTCTGCCAGGTGGCCCGCCATGGCGATATGCGCGTCGCCTTCCAGTTCGCTACCCGCAATGTGCGTAATACCCGGGCGTTCCTTAGAACGGTCCATCTTCACATAGTCCAGCGGGCGCTTGAACAGGAACGCCACCAGGGCGTGCCCCGCCTCGTGATTGCACAACTTCTGGAATTCATCTTCCCCGAAAAACTCCACCAAGGATTCGCGAGTCAAAACCTGTTCTGACATAGTTTCATCTACCTGTCTAAAAAGTTCTTTTTCAACGCCAGTTAATATAAAAAAGAGCCCCGCAGGGCTCTTTTAAACTTCTTGTTTCTCGCTTAATTCCAGTCATCCTGGGCTTCAGTAGCGGGTTCCGGTGCAGCGGGAGCCTCGGCAGCCGGGGCTTCCTGAGCGGGTTCAGCCTCCGGAGCGGGTGCCGGAGCCGGTTCCTGTGCCTGCGGAGCCGGCTGTGCCGCCGGAGCGCTCTGAGCAGCAGGCTGTTCCACCTTCTGCATCTGCGGGGCAGCATCACCCTGCGTTTCAGCAGACGGTTCCGAAAGTTCCACATTGCCGATGTAGTTGCGGATAATGCGCGGAGTCACGAAGATCACGAGGTCCTTCTTAACCACGGAATGACGGGTGTACTTGAAGAGATGGCCGAAGAACGGAATATCCTTGAGGAAAGGAATGCCGCTTTCGGATTCCTGAGTCTCGTTACGGGTCAGACCGCCGATAATCACGGTCTCGCCGTCAGCCACCACGACCTTCGTCTTGGCTTCCTGCGTACTGATCACGATTTCGCCCTTGGAGTCGTAATCGTAGGAGTTGTTTTCCGGGTGCAGGTCGAGCAAGATACGGTTATCGCCCGAAACGTGCGGGGTCACCGTCAGCTTGATACCGGTTTCAACGAGCTGCGTAGAAGATTCGCCGCTATCGTCAATCACGCGGATAGAAACCTTGTCACCCATGAACACCTGGGCTTCGGTATTGTCGAGCGTAGAAACCTGCGGAGATGCAAGCACTTCAGTAGAAGCGTCACCCATCAGGCTCGAAACGGCAAGCTTGAGGTTGTTGTCAAAGAGGCTTGTCGTAATCGTCGTCGCAGCCTTGTCTACAGCGGGAGTAGCACCGTTGTTCGGGTAAGAGGTTACCATGGCGGCATTGCGGCTGGCACCCTTCTCGCTTCCGAATGTTCCAGAAGCGGCACCCGGAGTCATAGCCACATTGTTGCCAAGGGCAGCGCTCCAGTCCACGCCAAGTTCACGGGCGCGCTGGCTGTTCACCACCACAAGCTTCGCGGTAATCATGATCTGGAGGGTTTCCACATCTAGTTCGGTAAGGGCGTTTTCCATCTGTTCGATCTTCGCATCGGTATCGTAGACAATGATGGAGTTCGTGCGTTCCACGACAGTGATACGGCCGCGGCCGCTCTTCATGCTTTCGAGGACCTTCACAAGTTCGTCGGCCTTGGCATGGTGAATCTGGAAGTTCTTACGGACCAGCGGAGCCGTTTCTTCTTGCTGTTTCTCTTCGTCAGCAATCTTCTTCTGCTTCGCCTGGTAAGTGCTCTGGCGCTGAACCACGATGTACTTGTCCTGGATAACCCAGGTAAGGTCGTTGATTTCACAGATAATATCGAGAGTTTCCTGCCAAGTCTTCTTCGTGACCTTGAGGCTCATCTTGCCCTTCACATCCGGAGCAAGCAAGATGTCCACACCCGCGACAACGGACACGGAACGGAATACGGCGCTAAAGTCGGTATCCACAAAGGAGAAGTCATACAGCTTCTTGTTGGGCTCGACCGATCCCGATGCGGGAGCAGCCCAGACAGAGGTGAGACCTGCAACGAGTAACAGGACTGTGAGAATGTGTATCAGCTTTTTCACTTTTGACCCCCAAATTTATCGGGAAGACCCATGGAGTAGCGACGGCTCACGCCAAATTCCTGGATAAGGAAGAGCACGTCTGTTTGTGTGATTTTAAGAACTTTTCCGTTGAGAATCTTGTCGCCTTCCTTGAGCGTATAGGAAATGGACGGATTCTTGGATTCGACGAGGAGCGCCATGGGAACATCGGATTCCCAGATGATGCCCACAAGTTCGACCTGGTCAATATTGATGCCTTCTTCCACGAGGCCCTTGATTTCAACGAACGGGTCACGGCGGCCAAAGGAACTGTAAGTTACGCGGTCTTCGTAGAGGCCGTCAAGCTGGCTTCCGGCAATATCACCACCTTCGGCAACAACCTCACCCCTTTCCTTGTCAATCTGCTTCAGGCGTTCCACCTGGACAGAAGAAAGTTCATCCATGTAGCTCACGGCGCGTTTGTTCACGAAGCCGATATGGCTACCATGCTGCACCTTGCAGTAGAGTCCCTTGACATCCAGGCTCACGAGGCGGTCACCGAAAGTGAGGCGCTTCAGCACCTGGGAGTTATCGTTGGGGGCAGCGAAGAGTTCGATTTCGTCGGCGACAACGATAAGTTCGCGCACCACGGGGCGCAGGTGGAACGTCTGCGACCCGGAAACGAGTTTCTTGCTTTCCTTGTCAAACTTGTTCACAAACGACTCGAACGAAGGCTTTTCTTCAACAGACTTCATCCAGTCACGCACAAAGATTCCATCAGGATGAGCCGACCAGAAAATGAAGCCGTCCTTCTTGATGGTCTTCTCGGCAACCTGCAGGATCAGCGCACCTTCCTGCACAACAATTACAGGCTTGGCGTTCGGCTGGAGTTGAACCTTGAGTCCGTTGGCGCCCCAGGTCACATGCTTCACCAGAGTCCCTGCACCAATCTTGAACACAGGGGATTTCTGGGGACCAGCAAGCCCGATCGTAAGGACAGAGGCCTTGTCCGGCCCGGTAATGTTCTGCAGTTCAATCGGGGTGGTTGCCACCAGGCGGAACTGTTCCATGCCGGAACCGATAAGCACCGTCATTTCTTTCAAGTTCGGGAGAAGAGCCGAGATCTTGCCACCCTCCTTGATGGCCTTGTCCAGATTTTTCTGCTCTTCGGCAATGCGCTTCTCTTCTTCCTTGGCGGCCTTTTCAGCAGCCTTCTTCTCTTCGAGAGCACGCTTTTCCGCTTCCTTCCTTTCGGCAGCCTCACGCTTGCGTTCTTCTAGCGCAGCCTTTTCGGCAGCCTTCTTTTCTTCAGCGAGGCGCTTCTTCTCTTCGAGCGCGGCCTTCTCGGCAGCCTTCTTGTCAAGCGCAGCCTGCTTTTCGGCAGCCTTCTTCTCTTCGGCTAGGCGTTTCTTTTCTTCGGCAGCGGCCTTTTCTGCAGCCTTCTTGTCGAGAGCGGCCTGCTTTTCGGCAGCCTTCTTCTCTTCGGCTAGGCGCTTCTTTTCTTCAAGGGCAGCCTTCTCAGCAGCCTTCTTTTCTTCGGCGAGGCGCTTCTTCTCTTCGAGTGCGGCCTTCTCGGCGGCCTTCTTGTCGAGAGCGGCCTGCTTTTCGGCAGCCTGCTTGCGGTCGGCAAACAGTTTGGAAAGTGTCCAGGCCTTGCCACCCTTGCCGGCAAGTTTAAGCATAAAGTCCGACTTGTTCAGGGCAATCTCGTTCTTGTCCGTCGCAATCGAGGAACCTACGGTAAGTTCAATCTTCAGGAATTCGGTACCACGGTAGGGTTCCTTAAACACTCTCATCGATTTCACAAACTGGCTCGAAGGATCGACATCGAAACTTCCCTCACCGAGAGCGAAATTCGTCGTAGAAAATCCGAGCATAAGCTTGTGCGACTTGGCATCGTACTTCTGGAAGAACGAGGGCAAATCCTTGTCCGAAGCAAACTTGAACGTGAGCGCACAGCCCTTCGCACAATCAAAGGCAACATCCTTGATCTGGGCTGCATTGACGGCCACCGCAACGAACAGGAACAAAACTACTAATTTGTTCTTAATCATTTGGCAACCTTCTTTGATGTATAGGTGGTCAGGTTAAACGACACCGACACCGTAATCGGCGTCCAGCCATGGGTTTCCGCCTTCTGAAGTTCGGCGGCAATGCCCGAGTACCGGTTGAGTCTCAAGTTCGTAATGGCTGTCGGGTAATTGAAGTTCGCGATTTCTGCGAAAAGGTAACCGAGCATGTGGTAGCCGGAGTTGACCGCAATAGAATAGCGGTTCTCCACATAGTGTTCCTTCTCGGAAGAACCTTCCGGGTTGAACTTCTGGATCTGCACGCCGGAAGCGCGGAGCACGGCGTAGAGGTCCTGCAGGCGCAGCGGCACCTTTTCCTCTTCGGGGAACATTTCCTTAAGTTTCTCGAAATCCTTTTCGGCCTGCACGAGCTGCAGTTCGAGTTCCGCGATGCGATGCTTCTTCGCGTTAATCTTGTCGAGTTCCGACTGTGCCGAACGCAACTCATTCTCAAGACTCGTTCGTTGTTCGACAAACGGGTTCCACATGTAGTCCCACACGTAGTAACCCATCGCAAGAATCAGGACGGTTATGACAATCGCGTATATATTCTTTTTGTCTTTAAAATCGAAATTTCCCATACTAGCCATCCCCCAGGTCTTTCTTCATGACAACCTTGATGGTGAAGCTGTACGCCTCTTCGCCGTCGACCTTCGTCGTAGAAATAGTCATCAACGAGACCTTCTCAACGCTGGCCTGCTTTTCGAGCTTGACCATGTATTCAGCCACCTCGGAAAAATCGAACGTCATGCCCTTCATTTCCAGGTTGTCTTCCGATACCTGGTTAAGGCTCGTGAGCCACATGTTCGGCGGCAGGACCGACGAGACGTTTTCAAAGAGCACGACCCAGCGCTTCTTGCTTACCTGGATGCTCTTGAGGGCATTGATCTTCGTATTGACAATTGCCTGTTTCTGTTCCAGTTCGCCAATCTTTGTAAGCAGCGGACGTTCGCGTTCAACCTCGGACTTTACGCGGCTCACCTCGTTCTGGAGGTTCGTGATCGTTTCGTCAATCTGTATGTTGGCATACAAGAACCCGATAATCGCGATAATCAGCGCCACCGTGGGCCAAATAATGCGACGGTCCGTAACCCACGAAAGGTCTTTCTTGACCTTGCGGTATTCCGGAGGCAAAAGGTTAATCGAAATGCAGAGGGCGCGTTTCGACTTTTTCAGCGAAGCCTTCGCCTTCTCCTTTTCTTTTGTCTTTGTTTTCTTTTCAGCCATTAGTCAAACTTCCTCATTGCAAGCCCAAGCGCTGGCGCAAGGATGTTAGAAAGAGCAAGGGACACGCCCGATTCGCCGACAACGCTCGCATCACATTCAACGTAACGGAAGGGGTTCACCGTATCGGTCTCGATACCGGAACGTTCGGCGATAAATTCCTTCAATCCCTTCAGCGAAGCGCCGCCACCGCCAAGCAAGATCTTGTCGAGCGGTTCGGAGTCTTCGGAAGAGGAGTAGTAGCGCAGGCCGAATTCCACCTGTGCCATGATGTCCTCGTAGGCCATCTGCATAGCCTGTTCCACTTCTGCTTCGGCAAAGCCATCCACGATGCCCAAATCACCCGATTCGAAAATCTCATGGCACTTGGCGGCATCGATCCCGAGGGTCTCGCTCAATTTCGAAATGACAATATCGAGCGAACCACCGGTCATGGCACGCATCGAATGGAACTTGCCCTGCTGGATGAACCCGATGCTCATCTTCTTCTCGCCGATATTGATAACGGCGGTCGTCTGCTTGAGGTCCTCTTCGGAGGCCGTAGCGGTATAGGCGTTCAGGAGGCCGAAAATATCGACATCCATGGCGGAGAGCTTCAGGCCCTTGATTGTAAAGAACTGAGCCCAGGAATCAAGCAGCGCATTCTTTGCCGCCACCACGTTCGCCTTGACTTCGTCACCTTCGCGGGATTCAATCTCGAAGTCGATAACGTTATCCTGGTCATCGAAAGGCGGACGGGACTGCGCGGTCTGGAGGATAATTGCGGACTCGTTTCCGTTCTTGGGCACCTTCACGCTAATCCTATCGACCAGCACACCGCCCGCACCGGCACAGCAGTTCACGCAGGCAACAATATCCGTATTGGTATCGCGATTATGGCGCATCATCATCTTGGTAAGCGCCTCGCTCAAAAGTTCGTAGCCGTCCTTTTCCTTCTTGCCGTCGGGGCCTGTAACGGGCTCGCCATCGCGACGCTGGATTTCGCCATTGATAATAGCGCCGTCGGGCACAGGTTCCGTATCAATCTCGACGACAACCTTGCCACCGCGACTGTTATGGTAAACCTTCACGTATTTGATGCTGTAATGGCCAACATCTATGCCGATAGTCTCGCGTTCTCCGCGAATTCGAGCTAACAAATCAAGTGCCAAAGTAAACTCCGATCGGAAACAGTACTATCCTAATTCTACCTTTATAATAACGAAATGTCAAGCGGAAAATGCACCTAAGTCATTGAAAATTAACTAGTTAGCGCGTTTTTAGCACTTTCTTTGGCCTTTTTTTGCTTATTGACCTCAAATATATACTGCAGAACGCGTTCCTGGGTCCATCCGAAGGCACCGGTAAACGACGCCGTCGTGGAGTACAGTTCGGGGTAATCGGCGTTTTTATGCCCCAAATTGCGCAAAATCTCGATTTCCACGTCTTCGGGCCCGAAACTCGGGAGCTCGAACCGGATACGGATGTGCAGGCCGCTTTCACACTCGATCGGAAGTCCGATGAGGATACCGCCAGCCGAAAGGTCGTAGAGCATGCCGTTACAGGTCTTGCCGTCGGCAAACACTGCTTCTACCGGGAAATTGACGATTTCACGCAGCCAGCGGCGCAACTGCTGCTTGTCTAGCGAAATCGAATGCCTCAGGACCAGCATCCCAGGCTCGCTACCGCAAACTTTCACGTTTGCAGAATAGACCGCATCCTCAGGACGGGTCCAGCGGATGCGGACTTCCTTGCCCTCGTACGAGCTACCGGGGCCGAAACTTCCGTCGTAGGCGACCTTCCATTTCTTTTCTTTTTGTGACAAGATTTCAGAATGCTTGAGTTTACCCACCCCATCCAGAAGCAAGTCCACGCGGTTTCCGACATTGAACTGCCTAGTACTGGCGATTACCGAAAGCGGATTCGAGGCATCGAACCCGAGCTTCTGGCGCAGGCGCGAAACGGCATCAAGTGTCTCGTCACGCACCATGTCGACATCACGGATTTCATAGAAGTCCGAAACCGCCGTTTCGAATAGGTGCGAAGAATTCAGGACCGCATCCTTATTTTCGAACTTGGATGCGCGAACAAGTTTTTCTAGCGTACGGATTTCCTTCGGAGTCAAATTGTTTGCCGCCACCTTTTCGTCGAAATCCTTCGTTCCAAACATTTCTTCGTGCTCGCGACGAAGGTTTGACCTATTGATTTCAACCAGGACAAGGAGAACCAGTCCCATGATGATGATGGCGCCAAGCCAGATTAACTGAGAAGGCAAAATCACAGGCTAGACCTCGTTCCAGATACCGCCGATATAAGAACCAACAATCTTCGAGGAAAGTTCCTTGCCCAGGAGCGGAGTATTGCGGGTCTTGCCCGCGAACATGGAGGGGACAACCTTCGTCGGGCAGTCCTGGTCGAGGAGGACCAGGTTTGCCTGTCCGCCCTTGCGGAGAGCCGCAGGTTCCACGCCCGCAAGCTGTGCCGGGGCGGTGGAAAGCAGTTCCACCGCGCGCGCGGCGCCGAGCCGCCCGCTGAGCGGTTTCCAGATGGCCCCGAGTGCGATTTCCAAGGAAACCGCTCCCGGCACTGCATCTTCAAAATTCACTTCCTTGTCCTGCCTGAGCACCGGGTCGTGGTTCACGCTAATCGCATTCACGGTTCCCGATTCAAGGCCCTTCCAGAGAGCCTCGCGATCTTCGGCAGAACGGAACGGCATCGGCACATTGCAATGCGAGTCGAGGTCGAACAGGCAACTGTCGTCCAGGAGCAGGTGGTAGATATCCACGTCGCAGGTCACGTCTACGCCCTGAGCACGTGCGGTCTCGACGAGTTTGAGTGTTTCACCGCAACTAACTTGTTTGAAATGTACCGGAACCTTGAGGAATCGAGCCATTTCCAGAATCCTGAAGGCCGCAATAGTTTCGGCGATACGCGGGATGCTCTTCATGCCGAGCGTATCGGCGTAGCTACCCTCGTGAACGAGTCCGTGATGACGGAGCGAATCGTCTAGCGGCATAAAGAAGAACCGCTTGCCGGTCATGGAACCGTATTCCATCGCCAGGCGCAGGAAGCGCGTACGGGAGCAATCACAGTTTCCATCACCAAAGCCGACTGCGCCACCCTGTGCAAGTTCCACCATCTCGGAAAGGTCCTTGCACTGGTAGCCCATGCTGAAAGCGCCCAGGAATGCGAATTCCAGTCCGGACTTCGCGCTCAGCTGCTGCATCGCGGTGAGTTTCTGCGAATCGTCAATCGGGTTTGCTGAACTTTCGTACAGGCCACCGAAGAATCCGCCGCGGCGCATAGCGCACACGCCGTCCTTGAACGTGTAGATGTCATCGCGGAGCGGCTCCTTGAAATCGAGCCCAAGGCCAAAGAGCGCAGGAAGCGCAAGCGCTCCCTTCGCATCGAATTCGGGAGTGCCTTCAGGGGCGCTGTCGGCCCATTTCCCATCGACAAGGCACATCTTCGTCGGCTTAGCGAACTTCCCGTCTACGAACGGGCAAACGTTGTTCAAAACCATATTAGGCATTTGCACGGCCTCCTGCCAAAAGGTAAAGCACGGCCATACGCACAGCCACGCCATTTGTCACCTGGTTCAGGATGACTGAATTTTCTCCATCGGCGATTTCGCTATCCAGTTCCACGCCACGGTTAATCGGCCCCGGGTGCATGATAAGCACCTTGTCCTTCGCGCATTCCAGCAATTCGTGAGTGATACCGAAGGTATTGCGGTATTCACGCATACTTGGGAGGAGGGCATCATCCATGCGTTCCTTTTGCAGGCGCAGCGCGATGATGGCATCAGCATCCTTCACGGCCTTCTTCACGTCAGATTCCCACGTTACCTTGTCCATAAGTTCGGTATTGCGCGGGACTAGGGTGCTCGGTCCGCAGAGCGTCACGTGTGCACCCATCGTCGTCATGCCCCACAGGTTACTGCGGGCCACGCGGCTGTGGCGGATATCGCCCACAATCGTCACGTTCTTGCCTTCGAGGGTACCAAGTTTTTCTTCGATGGTGAGCATGTCAAGCAGGGCCTGCGTGGGGTGTTCGTGCGCGCCGTCGCCCGCATTCACGATAATCGCGTCGCTGTTGTCGGCAAGGAACTTCGGGACTCCCGTCCCCTTGTGGCGGACGACCACGATGTCGATCTTCATCGCCTCGATATTACGGAGCGTATCGACTAGGGTTTCGCCCTTCTTCACGCTGGAATTGGAGCTCGTAAAGTTCACCGTATCGGCGGAGAGGCGCTTCTCGGCGAGTTCAAAACTCGTGCGGGTACGGGTGCTGTTCTCGAAGAACAGGTTCACGACCGTCATGCCGCGAAGGCTCGGCACCTTCTTCACGGGGCGTTCCAGAATTTCACGAAATTGTTTTGCGTTGTCGAGAATCAGGCGGATATCGTGCTTGGATACTCCGCGCAGCCCGAACAGGTGTTTAATCTCAAGGGCGCTCAAGCTAAGCCTCCACTTCTACGAGGTAAACTGAATTTTCGTTGTCAATAGGTTCAATCATCACACGGACTTCCTGATTCTGCGCGGTTTCTACCGTGAGGCCCACGCAATCCGGCGCAATCGGGAGTTCGCGGTGCCCGCGGTCCACCAGCACGCAGAGGCGTATGGCGGCAGGGCGGCCGAGGTCCAGGATGGCCTGCATGGCGGCACGCACCGAGCGACCCGTGTAGAGCACATCGTCCACAAGGATTACCGTCTTGCCTTCCACTGAGGCGGGCATCTCGGTAAAGCGCATCTCGGTGGAGGCACTGGGCTTGCGGTAGTGGAAGTCGTCGCGGTAGAATGTCGCGTCGAGACAGCCCATCTCTATGGGCTTGCCGAATTTCTGGGAGAGTCTTTCGCTCAGTTTTTTCGCCAGCGGAATCCCACGGCTAGCCATGCCAAGCACAATCAGGTTTTCGGCAGACGGATGCATCTTGGCAATCTTTGCAGCCATCTCGTCGAGGGCGAATTCCATCGCCTGCGCCGAAAGCAGTTCCTGTATACGTTTGCAATTATCTTTCATATCCATGAATTTAGTAAACCCGCGCTTATTTGGCGGGGCGAAGTTCAGTTCTTGACGCAACGAACGGAGCGCGTATCTTTCATATAATCACTCATAATGACGGCATCGTCACGGTCATCATAAAGATTCAGGCAGTAGACATGGTTATCCAGCCCCATATCTATCGAAGAGGTCGCGATATCCACCAGGGAACCAAGACTCGTAAAGTATGATCCACGGGCACCGGAACCCGCTGGCAAAGCGGTAAAACCATAGGAATCCTCGCCCATGCCTTCGTCTTCCCAGTCATCCGTAGCCGATTTCAGTATCTTGCCCGCATTCAGCCATGTCCTCGTCTGAGACTCATCCCGAATGGCACCCACGGCCTTAAGCAGGTTCTCGAGTTCATGGATAGTCGGCACGTGCCAGCCTTCGGGGCAAATCCCACGCACAGGATAGTTCGGCGAACACTCCTCCGCATCCATACCACAACCCAAAGCATCGTCGGAAAACACTCCCGCACTATCCATGATTATACTCCACTGGTAAAGACGCCCATACATGTCGCAGTTATCCTGCTTTTTTTCGTAGCAGTACGAGTAATATTTGTATTCATAGTTCAGGTTTTCCGCCATCCAGACCAGGCCACAAATATCTACGGTCCTATACTCCTGATCATCGCGCTCGTCTACCATCGAGCCATACTTTACCGATTCGCAGGCAGGAATGACAGTCTTCAGGCTCGACGACGACCGAGTTTCCTCGACCGACGAACTGGACCTTGCACTACTCGAAGACGACTTGCCCTTAACAGACGAACTGGATTGTTCCTTGTCTCCCGGCATTGCAACAAAGCTTTCGTCATCGCCACAGGCGGTAAAATTCATAGCGGAAACGGCAAACAGCGCAAACAGGCAATGAAAAAGCTTACGATCTAGCACGGGATCTCCTCTTTTTTCACAAATATAGCCCTTTCTCACCCTCGACAGAACCCCGTCAAAAACAATTACCTATATTATTGCCGTTAATTCAACAAACGCTTCAAGGAGACTATATGTTTAACCAGCTCGACAAGCCCCAGGCAGGCGAAACCATCGCCATCATGAAAACCAACCACGGGGTAATGAAGCTCCGCCTTTTTGAAGAACGCGTGGGCGAATGTGCCACGAACTTCATCGAGCTTGCCAAGCAGGGCAAGTACGACGGCGCCCCCTTCCACCGCATCATCAGCGGGTTCATGATTCAGGGTGGCGACTTCACCCGCAGGAACGGCACAGGCGGGCACTCCGCCAAGGGCCCCGGCACCACCATCGGCGACAAGTACGACCCGTGCCTCACCCACATGCGCGGCGCCCTCAGCTGGGCAAAGACTCAACTCCCTAACTCCATCGGCAGCCAGTTCTTCATTGTCCACGGCGACAACGTGCACTTTTTGGACCACGACCAGTGCGGCCCGGGCCCGGCTGACGGATACTCCGTATTCGGCCAGCTCTACGAAGGCTTCGACGTGCTCGACGAAATCGCAAACGTCAGGACCGGCGCCATGGACCGCCCCATCGAAGACGTGATTATCGAGTCCGTGACCATCGAAAAGGCATAATTTTCACGGTGGCGGTACTTTTTTGCAAAAAAAGTATTCCGCCCCCTTGACAAGGGCCAAATATTTTTCTCTATTTGGCTCACCTTTCGGGGTTATAGCTCAGTTGGTAGAGCGCCTGCATGGCATGCAGGAGGTCAGGAGTTCGACTCTCCTTAGCTCCACTCGAAAGACCCGCATCAAATGCGGGTCTTTTTCGTTTAGCCAAAGCCCACTCCGTAAGTTTTTTATATCTTTCCTTGCATGAAGAAGATTTCCAATAAATTCATCTACACCGTGGGGAGTTCGTTAGCGCTATCCCTGCTAGCGTGCGCAGCAGCCTTTGCAGAAGAGTGTAACGAACAAACTATGGACGCCTTCGCCTACGAAGACTGCCTTGCAGCAAACGGCATCACGGCCGGAACCGACGCAGCGGCATCTTCTGCCAACGGTCCTCGCCTGACTGTACTCGGCACCAAGCCGTTTTCGTACAATCCCTTCGGGCGCGACGCCTACCTCACATCGAGTTTCGGCGAGAACCGCGGCACACGATACCACCTGGGCATCGACTACTCTACAGAAATGGAAGAAGGCTGGGTCGTATATGCACCCGAAGACGGAACCGTCAGCGAAATCAAGACTTCACCCTTCGGCTACGGCAAGGTGCTGTTCTTCAAGGGAGCAAGCGGCAAGACCTGGGTATTCGCCCACCAGAGCAGTTTCGGCCCCAAGCTCGATGAGATTGTCTACAAGAAGATGTACGATACCAAGAAAAACGACATCTCCATTTCACCCAAAATCGCGTTCAAGAAAGGCGACACGCTTACCTACGCCGGGAGCAGCGGCATCGGCAACCCGCACCTACACCTAGAAGTGCGCACAGCCGACAACAAGGCACTTTCGCCCTGCGGCGAAGGGGTTCTCTGCCTAGACACTATCGCGCCACAGGTATTTGCAGCAGCGGCATTCTACAAGGACGATGTCGCATTCACCTCCGCAGAAGCACTTGACAAGGGATGCGTTACCTCCCCCATCAAGAACAGTTTCCAGAACGACGCCCCCGTGCATGTCGCATTCAAGATTGCCGACTACAGTCGCATGCCCAAGGAAAACCCGATGTCCATCCGCAGGCTGGAACTGTTCCGCTACGACGAGAAAGCCTACAGCAAGATACAGGACACCATCCCGATGTCCAAACAGCTCAGAATCCGCGACGAACTGCTCTGGGCCGAAGAAGCCGACACCGCCGGCGACTGGCACTACCTGACCGCCAAGCTCCCGCCGCAATCCGAATACCGCCTGGAAGTCGAGGACTACGCGGGGAATATCACCACCAAGAAGTTCTCGCTCCGTTCCAACTGCAAAGGCAACCAGAGTTTCCCAAAGCAGAAGTTCCAGACCACCCCGCTGTTCACCTACCTCTCTAGGCCCGCTCTCGACCTCACACGCTGCAACGACGGTTACTCGTTCTCCGCCCAGGACAAGAGCGGACAGACACTCAGTGCGAACCTCTGCAAGGTGTTCGGCAACAAGTTCACGTTCATCGGCAAGATTGTAGCAACTTTCCCCACCGTCGAAAAAATCATCTACAGCAAGGGCAACACCGAGAATACCATCTACGTGACCACGCTCCGTCCAGGCGTTTCCTCCGCAAGCTGGACCGTCAAGGACGAAGACTTCGAGATATCGCAGAAGATTACCGGCATGGCAGTCAAGACAAACGAAGGCACACCGGTCCTTGCTTTCACGAGGAATGTCACCGACAGCTTGAACTTCTACGAATTCCACCCGAAGGGCCTGCAGTTCAGCGGCAAGTGGGAAGTCTGCATAGACGCCCACACGGCAAGCGCCCCGCTTTACTGGCTTGGCGAAACCAGCCGCAACTGGTTCATCTTCAGCAAGCAGACCTCCGGGAAAAAGCGCTGCGCAAGCACAAACGAGCTGCGCGACATCGCCTCCATCGACCATCAGGCCCCACCGACACTTGGGTTCCCCTACTGGGACAACACCATCATTGGCGGGCTACACCAGCCGGCACTCAAGATTCCGCTTCAGTTCAAGTATAACGGAGTCGAAGATGGCAACGCCATAACAGTCAAGGCGGGCAAGCAGTGGATTGCCGCGGAATACGATTCGGAACCCCGCGAAATCATCATCGAAGGCGAAAAGCTGCCAGAAGAAGGCGGGACGATTACCATCCAGATCCAGGACGAAGCCAAGCACAAGGCCAGCTACACCATCACAGTCCCGGGAATGTAGCCCCGGGCACATTGCCATTTTAGAATAGATTACAGGTCGGCGTAATGCGTAAGCTTGCGCCGATTATTTAATGCAATGCGCACCAGGTCGCGCAACTGTTCTTCGCGCTCCGGAAAATCCACCGGATGCAGCGCAATACGCGGGATACCCGCCGGAATCTTGAGTATCAGTTCCCCAAACTTGAAGGCGGGCTTTACCAAGCATTCAGGAATACCCGCAAAACTCGCGACCGGAGAGGCAAAACGCCGGCCCCGCGCGGTCGTAAGCGAGAAGCGGTCTTCGTAGAGCATCTTCATGCCACGTACCTGCATGGGCAGGTACTTGTTGCTGTACCATGTCGGGGGTACGAACGCAGCAGGCTTGATTCCGGCATTATCACCTTCGGCAAACAGGGCTTCCCAGGCCTTGACGCCCGCCTGCAGCAAGCGGCTGGACTCATACTCGCTAAGCCCCGCAAATTCCGCTTCCCTGTGCGTCACCACCATGCCGAAAAGCCCCATGTAACTGCGGCCCTGGCTAAATTCCGCCTTGTGTTTGTAGCCATGCAGGGCCAGTTCGAAGCCATCGGACTTCAACCGGGCAAGAGCATCGCGGAAACCCGCAACAGACTCTTCATCGGCGCCCTCTGTACTGGGAATCACAAGGACGCTGAACCCTCGACCGCAAAGATCCTTGAGCGAATCAAGCACTGGCAACACCGTCCGGTAGTTCCAGACGCTAAAATCGTGAAAACAGAGGAGAAACTTGCGAGCCATGTGATTAATATAGTAATAGAAATTAAAGCCTAGATGGCGGGTCAAGCCCGCCATGACGTCAATCCGGCCTCCGAGCCGGAATCTAAGAACTATTTTTTTCAACTAAATTCTATCTTTCCTGCCATGTTCGAATCTATCATCTTGGGCCTATTGCAGGGCCTCGCCGAATTCCTCCCCATTTCCAGCTCCGGCCACCTTGTGCTCGGGCACGAACTTCTAGGCATGAACGAAGCGGGCATGTTCTTCGACATCATGCTCCACGCCGGCACGTTGCTTTCTATCTTCGTCGTCTTCCACAAGAAGATTACCGACATCATCGTAGGCTGCCTCCACCGTGACAAGGAACAGCTCCGCGAAGCGGGCTACATCATTCTGGCGAGCATCCCGACCGCCCTCATCGGAATCGGTTTCAAGGATGCGCTCGAAGGCCTTTTCGAGAATCCGCGCGCCGTATGCGTCGCAGAACTCTTTACCGGCCTATTGCTGTTTACATCGCAGTGGGGCCCCACAGGCGCCAAGCACCCTGAAAACGAAGGCGTCAAGATGAACTGGTGGCGCGCACTCGTGACCGGCACCGTGCAGGGCATCGCCTGCATTCCGGGCATTAGCCGCAGCGGCTCTACCATCAGTGCCATGATGTTCATGGGCGTGAACCGCAAGTACGCCGGTGAATTCAGCTTCCTCATGAGCATCCCTGCCGTGGGCGGTGCCGCACTCCTCGACTGCATCAAGTGGTTCAAGTGCCAGAGCATGACTCCGGAAAAAGCACTCCTCGACCCGGAAAAGGCCATGAAGTGTGCTGACGCCGGCAGCTTTACCCCCGAACTTTTGGTGGGCATGCTGGTGTCGTTCATCTTCGGCATTATCGCCCTCAAGTGGCTCATGACCTTCTTGCAGAAGGGCAAGTTCCAGCACTTCGCCTGGTACGTGTGGGCCGTCGGCATCCTCGGACTGATTTTCCTGTAGTAAGCCCTACCTCAACAAAAGCGTATCCACGAAAACCCAGGGTACAACGGAAATAACGGAATCCACCTGGTTTGCAACCCAAGGGAAGCCGTTTACGCGGCAGCATTCCCTGACCCCTAGAGAATCACGCACTTTTTTATAGCGGTCCGAAAAGTACGGCGAAAACAAGTTATCGTACGCATGGTCCGTCACGTACGAGAACACGCTCCGTTCATGAAGGAAAATCTTATTCCCCAGTTCTTGACAGAATAGCCTGGAAGTTGTCGTGTCCTTAACATCCTTGGCTAAATATTCCAGCCGCGCAGAATCTAGCGGGACAATGGCAGCAGCACTTCCATCAAAAAACAGATCACTAAACATTTCTCTCTTTAGCCAGTCGCAGAAATTCTTATCGAGCACGCGCAATTCTACAGGCCTATCGGCTTTTAATAGGAAAAAGCCACCCATCTGCCCCGCCACTTGCCACGGCGTCGGAGCAAACGACCCATCCACGCCCCACTTGCGAAGCCCCCAATTAAAGATGTCCCCTACAGAAAGCCCTTGTTTGTTCTTGGAACGGGCCTGGACCATAAGGTCCTTGCTATCCTTATAGTCATATTCACTCAGGACCATAAAGAAACGGGATGCAAAATTATAGTTTCCGGAGTCCAATGCCGCCTTGGAAGCTAGGTAGATTTTCTCTTTTATCTCCTCGGAAGTCCCGAATTCTTCGACAGCCTTCTCATACCCCATTTTACGAAGTTCCTTGCGGAAGGGAGGGAATATATCAGCAAACAGAACATCACTATGGTGATACGTGCCAGGATGTTCCTCTGTGCTAATTATTCTAGCGAGTTCCGCTTTATAAGGAACCTTCTGGTCCGGAGTCTCTAGATAGGCATTCATCATTTGGCATTGGCGGGCGTATTCGTAATAGCCACTTTTGTATTCGTCAATCCAGGCCATTACCAGGAACAGCAGAGGGATTGCAAGGAACACGCCAAGGCAACCTATTGATACTTTTTTCACGATCCCCATAGTTACTCCTTTGTACGGGACAGCCCAAATAATCCATCTATTGTGTATATATATCTTTTTGGCACGGTTATTGCATCTTCTATAGCGAAAACAAGGTTAGGCTGTCATTTTGTTTCATTTTGAAACATTATGGTAGGCTAAACCGCTCGAAAATTAAACATCAAGGCGTTCCCAATGATTCTATCGCCACTACGTGGCTCCAGAATGACAGCGGGAATGACAAAGGACAGAAAAATGGCAACAGAGAAGATGGAATTCCAGACCGAAGTTCGCGACATGCTGAACTTGATGATCAACTCCCTTTACAGCAACAAGGAAATCTTCCTCCGCGAGCTCGTCTCGAACGCGGCGGACGCACTTGACAAGCGCCGTTTCCTTTCGCTTTCTAACGCCGACCTGCTCCCGGTGGGCACGCAGTTGCGCATCGACATCTCGGTGAACAAAGAAGGCAAGCGCATCGTTGTCGAAGATAACGGTATCGGCATGAACAAGGAAGACTTGATCAACTGCCTCGGTACCATCGCCCGTAGCGGCACCAAGAACTTCATCAAGAATTTGAAGGAAGGTGACAAGGGCAGCGTCGATCTGATTGGCCAGTTCGGTGTGGGTTTCTACTCCGTGTTCATGGTCGCGAAGAAAGTCGAAGTGTTGACGCTCAAGGCCGGCGAAAAGCAGGGCTACCTGTGGGCCTCCGAAGGCACGGGCGAATTTGAAATTTCTGAAGCCCCGCTCGACAAGGTGGGCACCAAGATTACCTTGTACCTGAAGGACGACGAGGACGCCGAAGATTTCGCCAGCGAATGGAAGATTAAGGACATCGTGCAGAAGTACAGCGGCTTCGTGAGCTACGGCATCTACTTCCACCCGGAACCGACCAAGAACGACAAGGGCGAACTCGAAGAAAAGCCCGAAGAACGCTTGAACGAAAAACAGGCCCTGTGGCGTCAGAGCGAAAAGGAAGTCACCGAAGAACAGTACAAGGACTTCTACAACGTCATCAGCCACGAAGCCGACGAACCGGCCGCCTGGAGCCACAGCCACGCCGAAGGTTCCCAGGAATTCTGGAGCCTCGTGTACATTCCGTCGAAGGCCCCGTTCAACATCTGGCACAACGATGCTCTGCACGGACTCAAGCTCTACGTGAAGAAAGTCTTTATCATGGACGACTGCAAGGACTTGCTGCCGCCTTGGCTCCGCTTTGTGCGCGGCGTGGTCGATAGCGAAGACTTGCCGCTGAACGTGTCCCGTGAAATCTTGCAGAACAACAAGATTATCACCAACATTCGTAAGCACGTGATCAAGAAGGTGCTCGACACCTTGCAGAACATGGCCGACAAGGATGCCGCGAAGTACAACGCCTGGTGGCGCGAACTCGGCATGGTCTTGAAGGAAGGCTTCTACATGAACTGGGAACATCTTGACGAACTCAAGAAGTTGCTCCGTTTCGAAAGCACCAAGACGGAAGGCGACGCTCTCGTGGGCCTCGACGAATACGTGAAGCGCATGCCCGAAGGCCAGAAGGAAATCTACTACCTCATCGGCGACAAGAACGCCGTGAAGTCTAACCCGATGCTCGAAGCCTTCAAGGCGAAGGGTTACGAAGTGCTGCTCATGAGCGACGGCATCGACGAGTTCATGATGTCGAGCCTCACCGAATTCGGTGACAAGAAGTTCCATGACATCGCCCGCGGCGACGTGGATTTCGAAAAGACCGAAGACGAAAAGAAGGCCGAAGAAGCCAACAAGGGAATCTTCAAGGGACTCTGCGAAAACCTGCAGAAGGTCTTGGACGAAGACATCAAGGAAGTCCGCGTGTCTAGCCGCCTCAAAGATAGCCCCTGCTGCCTCGTGACCAGCGAAGACGCCATGAGCGCTCAGATGGAACGCATGATGAAGGCGATGGGCCAGAAGAACTTGCCGAAGAGCAAGCGCATTCTGGAAATCAACCCGACGCACCCGATTTGCGAAATGCTCAAGAAGAAAGCCGAAGCCAAGGAAGATCTTGGCGATTGGCCGAAGGCCCTCTACGGCCAGGCATTGCTTGCCGAAGGTTCTCCGCTCCCGAACCCCGCTGAGTATGTCGCCGCAATTACTAAACTGCTGACTGCCAGCGTGAAGTAATCTCGCAACAGCGTCATCCTCGCGAAGGCGAGGATCCATACATTCTCATACGAAAAAGACCGCGATTCAATCGCGGCCTTTTTTTCAAATCTTCGCACCAACTAGAGAAAAGTCATTAAAAAGTCGTATAGACGAGTATAACGAGGCCGCAGACCCCGAAGCCGTACAACTGGTACGGCGAGTTGGGTCGAGAACGAAGTTAGGCGAAGTCTAGACGACTTTTTTAACCGTGGTAAAGGTTGCCGGACTGATAATTCGGTTCCGTCGTCAGGTTCACTCCCAGCCTGCGGAACACGCCCACATCCACCTGCGAGAGGATGACACTGGAATGCACTTCGCAGTGGCGGAGTTCCGGCAACTTCTCGAGGGCAATTTTTGCGTTGTAGTCCGTGAGAGCACAGACGGAGAGCGCCACGAGCGCCTCGTCCATGTGCAGGCGCGGGTTCTTGTGGCCCAATTGCCTGGTCTTCAAGTTCTGAATCGGCTCGATAACCATCGGCGAAAGCAGGCGCACTTCGTCGGGAATCTTCGCGAGATGCTTCAAAGCATCGAGCAGGGCGGCAGAAGAGGCGCCGAGCAGCGAAGACGTTTTGCCGGTAATAATGGCGCCGTCGTTCAACTGGATGGCAACGGCCGGACCACTGGTAATTTCGGCGCGTTCCACGGCAGCCGCAATCACGGGACGGTCGGCAGTGCTAATCTGCGCCTGCTCCATGATGAGTTCCTGCTTGTAAATCTGGTCCTTTTCCGCATTGCCCTTGCGCACGTCGCAGAGCGTGTTGTAGTAGCGGCGGATGATTTCCTGTTTGGCGGCCTCGCAAACGGCGGCATCGTCGACAATGCAGTTGCCTGCCATGTTCACGCCCATGTCCGTGGGGCTCTTGTACGGAGATTCACCCAAGATGCGCGTAAACAGCGCGTTCAACACTGGGAAAATTTCCACATCACGGTTATAGTTGATTGTAGTTTGTCCGTAAGCTTCCAGATGGAACGGGTCAATCATGTTCACGTCGTTCAGGTCGGCGGTGGCCGCCTCGTACGCGAGGTTCACCGGATGCTTGAGCGGGATGTTCCAGATGGGGAACGTTTCAAACTTCGCGTAACCGGCCTTCACGCCGCGCTTGTTCTCGTGATAAATCTGCGAGAGACACACGGCCATCTTGCCACTACCGGGGCCGGGAGCCGTCACCACCACGAGTTCGCGGGTAGTTTCAACAAATTCATTCTTGCCGTAACCGTCGTCGCTTACAACCAAAGGAATGTTGCTCGGGTAACCCGCAATCGGGTAGTGGCGGTAAACCTTGAGTCCCAGTCCTTCCAGCTTCTTTTGGTAGGCGACAGCGCTCGGCTGTTCCTGCCAGCGGGTCAGCACCACAGAGCTCACGTAGAGGCCATAACCGCGGAACGCGTCAATCAGGCGGAGCACGTCCTGGTCGTAGGTAATACCGAGGTCGCCGCGGACCTTGTTCTTTTCGATGTCTCCCGCATTGATGGCGATAATGACTTCGGCCTTGTCCTTGATTTTTTCGAGCATGCGGATTTTACTGTCGGGCGCGAAGCCAGGCAACACGCGGGATGCGTGATGGTCATCGAACAGTTTTCCGCCAAATTCCAGGTAAAGTTTTCCGCCGAACTTCGCGATGCGTTCGGCAATTTTTTCGGACTGCGTCTTGAGGTACGCTTCGTTATCAAAACCTACTTTAAACATCTTTTTCTACCAATTCAAAATTAAAATTCAACGCCTCAAAAATAAAAAAATTTCGGGGCAAACATGACGCCTGCCCCGAAGCAAAAACACGCGGTCACAAAAATTTATTTCACAATTTTGTACGCCCTGTTACCGACAATCACAAGCAGCGCTCCCCTGTTTTCGACGCGCACTTCGTGCATTGCGGACTGCGTATTCGATTTCACAAGCACGCGACCACTGAGGTCGGAAACCGTGAACCTGGAACCGGCAGGCGCATTCTCGATAAAGATGGAATTTGCACGTGCACGTATCTTTATGTCAGTATTAAAGTTAAGTGCATTTGCGATTGCATCCGGGTCGACAAGCGAAGTGTCCGGACCCGGAGCAGCCTTCTTCGCAGTCACCGCCACCTCGTAGAGCTTGCACGATTCAAACGCGTGGAACGTGGTGTCGTTTTCATAACTTACGCCGTTGTATTCACCCTCTGCCGTCTTTTTCTCGACTTGCGGTTTCTCCTTCCATATCTTGAAATTGCCTGTCAGGTGGAGCATGGCAAGGTAATGCACCAGGCCGTCGTAGTAGCGCTGGCTGCCCACGATGGGCTTGGAATCCCAGGCCTTCTGCAGCACCTTCTTCACCAAATCCTTGTAGCTCTCTTCTTCAAGCAGAGCGTAGGTAGCAACTGCATTCGCACCGGCCTGGCCGATGGTGAAATCGCCGTATCCGCTGGTGCCGTCCCAGTTGAAGTGGCCGTGCCTGTAGCCGTCCCTCTCGAAGAAGTCCGTGATGACCTTCGCAATCTTCGTCTGGCGCTCCATATCCACACCGAACAGGTAGCTATCCATGCCGTAGTTCATGGGGCAGCGGATGGCATCGAACGCGTACTTGGTGGAGTTGTCGCTGAAAGCGTAATGCGGAGTTCCGTCGAAGTTGCTGTAGTCGCTGCAAAGGCCCGACTGCGGGTTTGCGGAATTGTAGATATGGTCGCGGGTCGCCTTCGTCGCCTTTTTCCACTTGTCGTTGTTGGTAGTCGACCAGCGGCTGAACAAGTCTACGAATGCAGGCAAACTATAAGAGGCATCGCCCCAGGTGTTGTTGCCGTCAGACGGCTGGAAGGTTGCGATAAAAGACTGTTCACTGTACAGGGACTGGCCGTTGCCTTTCCAGCAGGCCTTCAAGATGCTCTGCGCATCCCTCATGTAGCCTTCGTCGTTCCAGCGGTGGGCAGCAAACAGGAGCGACATCATGAAGTAGATTTCGCCATCGGGAGCGTTGCCCCAGTCGCGCACGGAACCGTCGCGGTTAGCCTGCCAGGCGAAATAGCCGGAGCCGCCCGTGGCAGGGTCCTTCCACATGTGCTTCTTGGCCCAGTTCCAGAGCTTGTCGAATTGTTCCCTGTGATTGGTCTGCACGGCAATCATCATGCCGTAGCTCATGCCTTCGGAACGGATGTCGTTGTTGTTGATATCGACGATGTAGCCGCCATCGCGGTCCTCGTAATACACGGTCTTGTCATTCTGGCCGCCAAAGTAATGGTTCCAGAGTTCGTCAAGCTTGTCCTGGATATCCTTGTCGGTCTTGCCGAGGAAAGTCTTGAACGGGCTCGTGTAATCGCCGGTATAGTAGGCACCCGTAGATTGCGTACCATCCTTTTCGCAATCGGGGCCAAAGTAGGCTCCGCTATCGTCGAAGAATGTGCCGGTGTAGATTGAATTTTCCGCCGCGGTGGCCATAGAGGCACACAGCAGGGCTACCGATAATACGGATAGGTTTTTCATTTTGTTCTCCCAAGAGTTGATTTAACCTATCCATAACAAACCCAGCTATAATATAAATAAGGAATGCACGATTTCACCTATCGTGCAAAAAAAGCCGTTGTTAGCCAAAACAACGCGAATTCGGCGTTTTTACGCCAAAATCAAAAAAAAGTGCCTCCAGGGCAGGAATTTCACGATAACCCCAGAGGCACCATTGTACGGAGATCTTTAGCCGATTACGAGACCTTCGTTCGTGGCAATATCACCTTCAATGTGGAAAGAATTCAGTACCGGATGTTCGCGGTCCTGTAAAGAAAGGATCAAATAGCTCGCCCTGCTATCGTAGGCAAGGCGTTTGTCTTCTTCCGACGGGCGCGAAGGGGATTCCGGATGGGAATGCCAATTGCCCAGCGGCGAGAGGCCATTTGCACGCATGTCCTTGATGGCGGCAAGCTGTTCCTTGGGGTCCAGCGAAAAATGCTCGTTCGAATGGTCAATATTCGTGAGCAGGTAGACCTTCTCGATATGCTTGTCGCTACCTTCGATGCGCCCCGCAATCAGCCCGCAGGCCTCTTCGGGCAGGTTCTTTTCGGCATGCGCGAGGATTTTTTCGTAGTTGTCTTTTGAAATGGAAATCATTTTTTTTCCAATGTCATCCCCGGCTTGACAGGGGATCTTTTTTAGGGGAGATGCCCGCCTACGCGGGCATGACAACAAAGGTTTAATGTTTCAAGTCGCAAACCGCCTGTTCGTAATCGATAAGCTGCGTGATGGTCGGGTGCGTGCCGCAAACAGCGCAGTCTTCGGTATGCGTCGGGAGTTTCACCTTGCGGAATTCCATCGTAAGCGCATTGTAGGTAAGCAGGTAACCGGTGAGCAAATTGCCCACACCGAGAATGTACTTGACGGCTTCCATCGCCTGCAGGCTACCGATAACGCCGCCCATAGCGCCAATCACGCCTGCCTGCTTGCAGGTAGGCACAGCATCTTTCGGAGGCGGCTCCTTGAACACGCAGCGGTAGCAGGGGCCCTGACCCGGAATATACGTCATGAGCTGGCCCTGGAAGCGGATGATTCCCGCATGGGAGAAGGGCTTCTTCGCCATCACGCAGGCGTCATTGATGAGGAACTTCGCCGGGAAATTGTCGGTACCGTCGATGATGAAATCGTAATCCTTGATGAGGTCGAGGATGTTTTCGCTCGTCACGAAGGTGTGGTACGTAATCACCTTCACGTCGGGATTCATCGCTTCCATTGTCTCTTTCGCAGATTGCACCTTGGGCTTGCCCACATCCTGCGTTGCATGGATAATCTGGCGCTGCAGATTGGAAAGGTCGACCACGTCGGCATCGGCAATGCCGATGGTGCCCACGCCGGCTGCGGCAAGGTACATGGCTACGGGGGCACCGAGGCCACCAGCACCAATCACGAGAACTTTTGCGTTCAGGAGCTTCTTCTGGCCCTTCGCGCCCACCTCTTTCAAGATGATGTGGCGGGAGTAGCGCTCCAGCTGTTCGTTAGTAAAAGCCATTAGCAGCCGCCTCCCATGAAATAGAGGAACTCGACGCTGTCACCATCCTTGAGAACGGCTTTGTCAAACGTTCCGCCTTCGACAAATTCTTCGTTTACCGAAACGGTCACGTAAAGCGGGTTGTCAATCTTCTCGGCTTCAATCAGTTCAGCGACGGTGAGGCCATCCTTGTATTCTTTCTTGTTTCCTGCAACAGTAATAATCATTTTATACTCCTTGGTTAGTCTCCGACCTTCTTCACGATGAGCGTGTAGGTTCCGTCCTGGTTGTCGTCAAGTTTCAAGATTTCGTGACCCTCTTCCTTGATGCTACGCGGCACATTCTGCACCGGTTCGCCGTCGTTCAGGCGGATAGAAAGGATTTGACCTTCTTCCAGTTCTTCGAGGGCGACCTTCGCCTTCACGAAAGTAGTCGGGCACACGACATCAGTAATGTCGATGGTATCGTCGATTTTTATTTCTGCCATTGTTGTTTCTCCGTACATTGTTGTTTTAATCTGGCCCAAATATAGAACGCGTTTTTGCGTGCGTCCAATACATTGTTTTTATGCTGAATTATCAGTTTTTTCTATAGCAAGTTGCCATCTTATGATTATATAATGTAGTACCACTCCTCGCTCTGGGTAATTTCTTCCGTCTTGTGTTGCTTATCGGTAGAAACGTAGTCCATTTCGAGGCTCTTCATGCTCACGCGGGTATTGGGCGCGACAGAACTCGTGATGAAGGCACTGCCACCGATAATGGCATTTTCGCCAACAACAGTGTCACCGCCGAGAATGGATGCGTTCGCATAGATGGTTACGTTGTCCTGAATTGTCGGGTGACGCTTTTTGCCAGAGAGGCGCTGGCCCCCGCGCGTCGAGAGCGCACCGAGAGTCACGCCCTGATAAATTTTCACGTTATTGCCAATAACCGCAGTTTCACCAATCACAATGCCCGTACCGTGATCGATAAAGAAGTACTTGCCGATGGATGCACCCGGATGGATGTCAATTCCCGTCTTGGAATGCGCATACTCAGTCATGAGCCGCGGAAGAACCGGAACGTGCAAAAGGTAAAGTTCATGGGCAATGCGGAAAAACGTTGTCGCCATAAGGCCCGGATACGCAAGGATAATTTCGTCGAGGCACCCAGCGGCAGGATCGCCATCAAAAGCTGCATGCAAATCGGTTTCAAGACATTCACGAATCCAAGGAATCTTCGCGAAAAACTCCTTGCAGATGCGGTAGCTTTCAATCTTGCGCTCGTCCGAAGTCATGGTACCACGGAGCTTGCAATAATCAAGCGCGATGGCCACCTGCTTGTGGAGGTGGTAAAAAGTATCTTCAATAATGACCGCGAAGCTATTCTTCGGGTTGTAAATCTTGTGCGAGCGGTCCCTGAAATGTCCGGGATAAACCACACGGATCAGGTTCTGCAAAATCGTCTGAATCTCGGCCTGGTCGGGTCGATTATAGATGTCAATGTTGTCGATATGCTTGCCGCGATTGTAATCGGCAAAAATCGTCTGGACAGCTTTTTCGACTTCTGATTCCTGGATAAGTTCGTGCATGACAAAATTCAGGGTAAAAATTTAAGGAATAGTGAGGAATGTGAAATGTGAGATGTGAAATGAAATTATCTTCACTCCACACTACACATTCCACACATCACATTTTATGCGAACGTCTTCAGCGCCCTCACGAGAGCGTCAATGTCGTCCGGCGAGTTGTACAGCGCAAGCGTCGGGCGAACGGTACTTTCGTAACCGAAATGCCTGAGCACCGGCTGTGCGCAGTGGTGACCTGTACGCACGGCAACACCGTAGGCGTCGAGCCTCTTGCCCACTTCTTCGTCGGAATAACCGTCGAGCTTGAAGGCCAGAGCAGAAGCCTTGTTGAGTGCGGTTCCCACAAGGTGGAGACCCTTGACAGTCTTCAGTTCCTTGAGGCCATACTGTAACAGTTCATGTTCCCAGCGGAATACGCAGGGCATCCCGATTTCGGAGAGGTACTGGAGGGCAGCACCGAGGCCAACAGCGTCAGCGATGCTTCCGGTTCCCGCTTCAAACTTGTTCGGAATTCCGTTGTAAATCGTGCGTTCGAAAGTCACATCGGCAATCATGTTGCCACCACCGTGGTACGGGCGTGCGGCTTCGAGCAATTCTTTTTTGCCGTAAACGACGCCGATACCGGTCGGAGCAAACACCTTGTGCCCGGAGAACACGAAGAAGTCTGCGTCGAGGGCGGAAACATTCACCGGAATGTGCGCGATGGACTGAGCACCATCAATGAGGATTCTCACGCCGTGCCTGTGGGCGATGGCGATGAGTTCCTCGATCGGGGTGACCGTACCGAGCACGTTTGAGACATGCGTCACGGAAACGAACTTGGTGCGCTTGGTGAACAATGCCTCGTAATCGTGGAGCTTGAGCTGGCCGGTAGAATCGCAGGGAATCACCTTGATAATCGCGCCTGTTTCTTCGGCAATGAGCTGCCACGGCACGATGTTCGCGTGGTGTTCCAGGATGGAGACGATGATTTCGTCGCCCGGCTGGAGCGTCGGCTTCACGTAAGCGTTAGCCACCAGATTGATTGCTTCAGTCGTACCGCGCACGAACACGATTTCCTGCGAAGACGGGGCCCCAATAAAGTCACGCACGATGTTGCGTGCGTTTTCATAGGCATCCGTCGATGCAGCCGCGAGCGTGTGTGCGCCACGGTGCACGTTGGAGTTCTCGTTTTCGTAGTAGTACTTGAGGCGGTCAATCACTACTTGCGGGCGTTGCGTCGTTGCACCGTTATCGAGCCAAACGAGAGGATGCCCGTTAATCTGCTTCGAAAGAATCGGGAAGTCGCTACGGATTTGCGCAAGGTTCTTGGAACCGATGCGGATGGATTCGTTGCGGGAATTGGAGCCGCTGTTAGCGTTGCCGGCCTTGTTCACGGAATCGCCACCGAGAGATGTCGGAGCGTCGATCGGGCGAGCATTTTCTGCTGCCTGGGTCTTGGAAAGGACCTTCGGAGAATACCCCGTTGCAGGCGCAGGCGCTGCCGGGACATCGCCGAACTGCGACACAAATTCCGCTTCGGGAACCGCAGGGGCTTCCACGGAATTGAGCCAGGTATCGGTGGAATTGCCGCCGTAGGCAAACGGAGCCGAAGAAGTCGGCTGGTCGCCATAGGTCGCAAACGGATGTTCCCAGTCGAATGCGGGAGTCTGGCTGATGGCAACAGCCCCCTGGGCGGCGCTCACTCCCTGAGCCGCCGAAGCGTTCTGCACTTCAGGTGCCGCGGGAGTTGCAGCATAAGCACTGTCCGTCAGGTCGGGAAAGTACTCATTTGCCAACTGCTCCAGTTCAGCCGCATTGGGAACTCCGGCGAGCTCTTCCAGCGATCTGGTATCTGGATTATTCGTAATCATAGTATTCGCCAACCTCTACGTCTTCGAGAACTGCAATGGCGTCGTCGGCAAGGATAGCCGCAGAGCAGTACAGGGAAAGCAGGTAGGAAGCAACGCCCTTGTTGTCGATACCGCGGAAACGCACGGAAAGGCCACGAGAGTGTTCGTTCTTGAGACCGGCCTGGAACAGGCCAATCACGCCGCGCTTGGCTTCGCCAGTGCGCACGAGCAAGATATTGGTCTTGCCGCCCTGGGACTTCGGATTCTTCACGCCGTCCACGAGAAGCTTGTCGGTGGGGACCAGAGGAATGCCGCGCCAGGTAAGGAACTTGCCACCGGCGATATCGACAACAACAGGCGGCACGCCACGGCGGGTGCATTCGCGTTCGAAAGCGGCAATGGCACGCGGGTGAGCGAGGAAGAAGGACGGTTCCTTCCAGACCTTCGAAATGAGTTCGTCGAGATCGTCCGGAGTCGGGCGGCCGTCGGCGCGGAGCGGCTGGATGCGCTGGGAATCAGCCACGTTCTTCAGCAGGCCGTAATCGTCGTTGTTGATGAGCAGGCTTTCCTGACGTTCGCGGAGCGATTCGATAGCGAGGCCGAGCTGTTCCTGAACCTGGTCATACGGAGAACTGTAAACGTCTTCGATGGCCGTGTTCACGTTGATAATCGTAGAGATAGAATTCAGTTTGTATTCGCGCGGTTCGGTTTCGTATTCGACGTAGCCTTCCGGAATAATGTCGGTCTTCTTGGTCTGGCTGCAAAGAACATCGAGCGGGGTTTCGCCTTCCACGACCTTGTTCACGCGGAACAGGCCCGTTTCGAGACCCTTGAATTCAAGGAACTTGGTGAGCCACTTGGGAGTCAGCGCACCAAATTGCGGCTTGGTCTTGGTGACGTTCGCCAGGTTGTAGGCAGCCTTTGCGCCAAGCGCATTGATGCCGGTTTTCTTTTCTGTAGCTTCATTTGCCATAGTGGTTTACCTCTTGGGTTTGTGTTAAGTGTTGCACCCTGTCATCCTGGAGGCCAAAGGCCGATAGGATCCAGTGCAGATTTTTGAATTCCTATTAGTTCTATAGGCTTTTGCAAGAAAAAAATTTTACAGCCATGCGCCTTCGTGCGAGAACATGATGTCCTTCATAGCATCGACGCCGCCTTTAAGGTTGTAGAGCGGCCCCGTGTAGCCCGCCTCGCGCAAGGTGTTGATGGCGAGAATACTGCGTTTGCCCTGCTTGCAGATGAAAACCGTATCCTTATTCGGGTCCAGTTCTTTTTGCCTGCGGGCCAACTGCCCGATGGGAATCACGATGGCGTTCGGGAAGCGCAAAATCGCCCGTTCATGGGGTTCGCGCACGTCCACGATAGTCATCGGGTCGCCATTGTCAATCTTCTTCGCGAGTTCTTCGGGCGTAAAGCCCTCCACCGGAATTTCGTTTTCGGTCTTGAGCCCGCAAAGTTCATCGTAATCAATTTCCTCGACATCGGTGATGGTCGGGTTGCTCCCGCAAATGGGGCAGTTCCTGTTGCGCTCTACCTTCAAAATTCGCGAGGTCAGGTACAGGCTATCGACATGCAGGAGTTTCCCGTTCAAGTGCTCGCCGATACCCAAGATCAGTTTGAGCGCCTCATTGGCCTGGATGCTCCCCACAATGCCCGGAAGCGGACTGATCGCACCACCTTCGGAACAGGAAGGAATGAGCCCCGACGGAGGAGGCGACGGGAATTGGCAACGGTAGCACGGTCCGCCGTCCAGATTGAAAATGCCCACCTGGCCCTCGAACTGGTAAATCGCGCCGAACACGACGGGAATGCCGTGCAGCGCACACGCATCGTTAATGAGGTAGCGCGCCTTGTAGTTGTCGGAGCAGTCGACCACCAAATCGTAACCGTCAATCTGTTCCAGAATATTCGAAGAATCTAGCTGCACCTTTTCGGCGATGAGTTCGATATTCCTGTTGATGTTTTTTACCTTGTCCTTGGCAGAGGCGACCTTCGGGCGCTTGATATCGCGGGAACCGTGAAGCACCTGGCTCTGCAGGTTTTCGAGCGAGACCTCGTTGAAATCAATGACCTTGATGGTCCCGACACCCGCCGCGGCTAGGTACTGGATTACAGGCGACCCGAGCGCACCTGCACCCGCGACAACGACCTTTGCGGCCTTGATGCGCTTCTGGCCCTTCACGCCGATTTCCTTAAGCATTAGGTGCTTGCCGAAGCGCTCCACTTCGCTGTCATCGAAGGCGACTTCCTTGCGCCTCTCGTCCGAAATGAGACTTTCGACCGCAGCGCTCTGCGTTTCTTCAACAGGCGCTCCGCCGGCGATTGCCGGCAACAGCAAGACTTCCGTTTCTTCGGGAAGCGGCGTTTCCCAGAGGGTATCCACCGTCAGGTTCTTGCCGTTGATGTAAATCTGGATAAAGTTCCGCAATTTCCCGCCTTCATCGTAAAGGACGTTCTTGGCATCCGGATACATGTCCAGAAGGATTGCAAGAGCTTTCCGTACCGTACTCGCGGGAATTTCTATCCGTGCATTTCTACCAAAAAAATTTCTAAGGGTAGCCGAGATGTATATTTTCACTTTTTCCTCCGTACAAAGAAAAGTGGTATTTTGAACAAAATAACCAACAGTATTATTTTCAATGCGAAATATAGAACCGGATTTTGCCTACGTCCAATACATAATTTTTATGCAGTCCTATCACTTTTTTTTATAACGCCTATAACGGCAAGGGCCTGTCAGCATTTGATATCATTTTTATAACTTCTGATATCGACAACTCCCTCTCCTGTCACCGAAATTATCACATAAACAAGCCCTGGGACCATGTTTTCGGCATCTTCCCTAGACGGGATTGCCTCATAATCGGGGTGCGAATGGTAGAAACCGACTATTTCAAGCCCGCTTCCCTCGATTTCCCGCTCCACCTGGTAAAGAAAGAGAGAGTCCGCCTCGAAATGCGTCCCTCTCCCCTCCCCCTGAATCCGGTTAGGCAAAGCACGTATTTCCGTCACCTCGAACTTGCCATCCGGGGCGTTTTTCCCGAGCAAAATTCCGCAACATTCGTGCGGATAACTTTGCCGGGCTTCTTCTGCAATACGTTGCCGCCAGCTCATTTCTAAACGCTACACGCTCGCATCCAGGATTTTCTTCGCAAATACGTCACGACCGATGCGGTCGATAGTGTACTTGAAGCGTTCACCGGGCTTCGCGTTCTCGGCGAAGAACGTAATGGCCGCATCGCAGATATCGAGCAACTTTTGCTTGTCTTCGATGAAGGGGATAATTGTTTCGCCCTTGTTGATGCTGTTGCCGAAAAGACCGCCGAAGGACACGATGTAGCCGTGGGTATCTTCCCAAGCGTCCGTCGGGCAAGACTTGTAGCAGCGACCGCAGAAATTGCACTGCGATTCGTCGAAGATGACCTTCTTGTTTTCGACCTTGATGGCTCCCTTGCGGCAAGTCTTTGCGCAGAGCCCGCAGCCGATGCACTTGTCCTCGAGCCACTTGACCTTGATGGCACCCTTGATGCCCACGTCGTTTTCTTCGGCCTTGAGGCAGTTGTTCTGGCAACCGGTCACGCCGAACTTGAACTTGTGCGGGAGTTCACGGGCAAAATAGCGGTCATCGAGTTCCTTGGCAAGCGCGTAGGTATCGATACATCCGCTCGGGCAAACGGCTTCACCCTGGCACGCCGTAATGGTACGCACGCGCGGTCCGCAAACGCCCGGTTCCACGCCGCCTTCGGCCAAGGCCGCCTTCACGTCCTCCACGTTTTCCAGCTTGATGAACGGGATTTCGACGCTCTGCCTGGAGGTCAAATGAGCGTAGCCTTCACCGTACTTGTCGGCGACTTCCGCGATTTTAGCGAGTTGGGTGGCGGTCAGGTTTCCGCCCACGACGCGCACGCGAAGCGAGAAGTTGTTCTTCTGCTTCTGGCGCATCCAACCGCCCTTTTTAAGAGTTGCATAATCCGTTGCCATATTTTTGTGTCTCCGTTATTGTCATTCCCGCGAAGGCGGGCATCTCCGTTTAAATATTCTTAATCGCTTGTTCAAAATCTTCCTTCAGATCCTCGATATTCTCGATACCGATGCTCACGCGAATCGTCCCTTCGAAAATTCCCGCATGTTCCTTCTGTTCCTTGGAACTGTGCGTAAAGATGGTGCTTTCCGGGTGAATCACCAGCGTGCGGATATCCCCGATGTTGGTGGCGATGGTGGCGTACTTGAGCCCATTAATCAGCTTGAACGCCCGTTCCTTCGTGCCTGCATCAATCGTGAGGATTGCGCCTCCCCTGCCACCAAGTTGCTTCTGCACCAGGTCGTAATAGGGACTGCTTTTCAGGGCCGGATAGTTGACAGAAATGTCATCAAAACCCTGCAAAAATTCCGAGAGTTGCAGCGCGTTGCTGCAAAGGCGATCCATGCGCAGCCCGAGAGTCTCGAGCCCGAGCGAATTCAGGAAAGATGTCTGGGGAGCAACGCAGCAACCCACATTACGCCAGATTCCGTTGCGCAATTTCGCGATGTAGGCGAACTTGCCAAAACGCCTGTATTCCTCGAGGCCCTTGTAGCGTGCGTAATCCCATGGAAACTTTCCGCTATCGACAATGAGGCCGCTAATCGCAGAACCGCTGCCGTTAATGTACTTCGAAGACGAATGCACCACGATATCCGCGCCGAAATCGAAGGGATGCACAAGGTACGGCGTAGCCGTCGTGCTATCGACGATAAACGGGACGCCACCCTCGTGCGCGGCATCCGCGACGGCCTTCAGGTCAACGACATTCAGTTTCGGGTTTCCGATAAGTTCGGTAAATACCGCCTTTGTCTTTTCGTTCAGCTGTTCGCGGACACTTTCGGCGGTCACTTCGGTAACAAAGCGAGTCGTGATGCCGAACGCCTCCAGGTCATGAAACAGGTCGATAGTGCCGCCAAAGAGCCCGGCGCTCGCAATTACCTCGTCGCCCGCGTGCAAAATATTCAAAAGCGAGATAGTCACCGCCGCCATGCCCGAAGAGCACGCCACCGCGCCGATTCCCTTCTCGAGCGATGCAATGCGGCGTTCAAAAGAATCGTTCGTGGGGTTCGCGATGCGCGTATACGCAAAACCCGGAGCCTTGTTGTTGAACACGGCTTCGAGTTTTTCGGCAGAATCCTGGGAAAAAGCGCTCACCTGGTAAATCGGCGCAAGCGTAGAACCGCTACATCGGTCGCTACCAAAATTCTGGTGCAGTAAAGCAGTATTGAATTCCATTCAGCATGTCTCCGTACATTTTTTATCCGCAGCCAAATATAGAACGGGATTTCAGCCCCGTCCAATACTTAATTTTTATGCGGAATTATCAGTTTTTTCTATAACAAAGCCATGTTCATTCGTTAAATCACCACAACCGGCTCACGCAGCGACTTGTTTTCGAGCAAGGTCGCCGTATCGCCCTGCGTCACGAACATGCGGTAGATGAACACATCCACGATCTCGCCCACCTCGATTCTCGGCTGGTCGAAGGAGCGCCGCGCCGTAAGCAAGACCCCGTTCACGCGGACGCGCAGTTCGATACCGTAACCGCGGAAATCCACTTCTTCCACGACGCCTTCTTCTGCAGAATTCTTGTACTTCTGCACTTCGGTTTTCTTGGTGACCTTCACAAATTCCGGGCGCACAATCGCGTTTTCCGCATTTTCGAGGATGTCAAAGCGACGAAAATTACTATAGTCCTTGAAAATGCTGGGTTGGCCGAAGAACGATGCCGTAAAGGCGGTTGTCGGGTTGCTGTAAACCTCGTACGGCGTGCCCACCTGCTCGATGCGGCCCCGGTTAGTGATGATGATTTCGTCGGCCACCTCAATGGCTTCGTCCTGGTCGTGGGTCACAAAGATGCTCGTGACGCCGAGTTTCTGGATCATACCCTTGAGCCAACTGCGCAATTCCTGGCGCACCTTCGCATCGATTGCCGCAAAGGGTTCATCGAGCAGAAGAAGCTGTGGATTGGGAGCGAGCGCACGGGCAAAGGCCACGCGCTGGCGCTGCCCGCCCGAAAGTTCGCTCGGGTAGCGTTTTTCAAGGCCAGAAAGTCCCACCAGTTCCAAGAGTTCGTGGACACGTTCCTTGATTTCATTTGCGGGCTTCTTCGCAATCTTCAAACCGAAGGCCACATTGTCAAAGACGGTCATGTAGCGGAACAGGGCGTAGCTCTGGAACACGAAACCGATACCGCGCTTGCTCGCGGGCACATCGTTGATGACCTTCCCGTCGATGATGATTTCGCCACTGTCTGGGTTCTCGAGCCCCGCAATCATGCGGAGAATCGTCGTCTTGCCGCTACCGCTCGGGCCCAGAAGGCCAATCAGCTTGCCTTTCTCGATGCCGACAGTCACATCGTCCGAGGCCTTGAAATTTCCGAAATGCTTGTTGATATGTTTGAGTTCGACGTACATAAAATCTCCCTTCAAGGCTATTTCTTTCTTCCCTTATGTTCAATGACGCTTCTTGCAACCAGAATGAGAATGGCAAGCATCACCAGTATCGACGCCACCGCAAACGCGGGCACGTACTGGAACTCGTTAAAAAGGATTTCCACATGGAGCGGGAGCGTGTTCGTCTTTCCGCGCAGGTGGCCCGAAATCACCGACACCGCACCGAATTCGCCCATGGCGCGCGCAGCGCAGAGCACTACGCCGTAAAGGAACGCCCACTTGATATGCGGGAAGGTAATGCGCCTAAAAATCGTGAAGCCCTTTGCGCCCATGAGCGCCGCCGCCTCTTCCTCGTCGGTTCCCTGCGATTCCAGCACCGGAATCAGCTCGCGCGAAATGAACGGGAATGTGACAAATATCGTCGCAAGCACAATTCCCGGCACAGCAAAGACAATCTTGATATCGGCATCCTGCAACAGCGGGAAAATCGGGCTTTGGCGGCCAAACGTGAGCAAGAAAATGAGACCCGCAATAATCGGCGAAACCGTCACCGGCAAGTCAATGAGCGTCGCGAGAATCTTTTTCCCCTTAAACTTGAACTTCGTGAGGCTCCAGGCGGCACACAGCCCAAATACCGTATTGATGGCGACCGCAAAGAACGAAGCCTCTAGCGTAAAGAGTATCGCCTTGATGGTGTAATCGTCGGCAACCGCCTTGCTGTACACCGCAAAGCCCTGCTTGAACGCTTCGGTAATCACCGTAATCAGCGGGAGAATAAGCATCAGGAATACGAAAAGAAGGCTTATGCCAATCAGCGAATACCTGACCAGCTTAGAACCCTTCGTATCGCGATGGAGACCGTTCTGCGTCACTGCACTCATTAGCTACCTCCCTTGAGAATCTTGGCGTTCCTGTTCTGCACCACGTTCACCAGGAACAGCGTGATGAACGACGCCACCAGCATCACGAGGGCGATTGTCGTCGCGCTGGAATAGTCGTATTCCTGAAGTTCCGACATGATGATGAGCGGCGCGATTTCGGTTTCGAAGGGCATGTTGCCCGCGATAAACACGACACTACCGTATTCGCCGAGGCAGCGCCCGAAAGCGAGTCCGAAACCCGTGAAGATGGCGGGAATCAGTTCCGGCAAGATGACCTTCCAGAAAATCCTTGTACGACTTGCGCCCAGCACCCCAGCAGCCTCTTCGTAGGCGGGGTCCAGTTTTTCAAGCACCGGTTGCACCGCGCGCACCACGAACGGAATGCCGATAAACACGAGCGCCACCGTGATGCCGATGCGCGTAAACGCAATCTTGATTCCGAAATTCGCAAAAAAGCCGCCTACAAGGCCCGTATCCGCAGTGAGCGCCGTAAGCGCGATGCCCGCCACCGCCGTAGGCAATGCAAACGGGAGTTCAATCGTTCCATCTACGATGCGCTTGAGCGGGAACGTGTAACGCACCAGCACCCAGGCGAGAACCACACCCATCACAGCATTGATGAGCGATGCGATAAAAGCCGTCAAGAAACTCACTTTAAAACTAGACAGTACGCGCGGCCGCGTAATGACATCGATAATCTCACTCGCGCTCATCTGGGCCGAAAACACGACCAGCGAGGCAAGCGGAATCAACACCACCACGCTCAAAATCGCCAGGGTCACCCCTGTTGTAAGGCCGAAGCCCGGTATGACAACACTCTTTCTTTTCATAAGCGTCGCCAAATATAGAACGGGATTTCACGCGTGTCCAATACTTAATAATTATGCTGAATTATCAATTTTTTCTATAACAAACAGGGATGCAATTGAAATTTGAAATATTTATATTACCACTAAAAATTTGGAGGCATTAGATGAACTTGACACTTGAACGCGCAAAAGAAATCAACAAGGGCCACGTAACCGAAGAATCGCTGGTCATCCATTCCCTCAACGTATGCTATGCCATGGGCGCGATGGCCAAGCACTTCGGCGAGGACGTTGAGCACTGGCAAGCCGTGGGCTACCTGCACGATTACGACTACCAGGAATTCCCCGAAGAACACCTGCAGCACACCGAAAAGGAACTGCTCGCACAAGGCGTCTCCGAAGAAGACGTGCGTGCCATTTTGGCGCACGGTTTTGAAATCGTGAACCAGGTGGAACCCAAGACCAACATGGAAAAGAGCCTGTTCACCGTCGACGAACTCACCGGAATCATCCAGGCCTGCGCGAGAATGCGCCCCAACGGCATTTTGGACCTCGAAGTGAAAAGTTTCGTGAAGAAGTTCAAGGACAAGAAATTCGCCGCCAAGTGCAACCGCGACTACATCCTGAAAGGCTGCGCCCTGCTCGGCATGGACGTGAAAGACGTCGCCGCCATCTGCATCGAGGGCATGCGTGAACACGCCGCCGAAATCGGCCTGGCGGGGAACGCCGGGGCTCAATAAAGGAATAAAACTTAAAATATCAAAAAATCCCCGCTCCGAAGAGCAGGGATTTTCGCTATGACAATTTGGTTCTAGATTCTATCGCCTCTTCGAGGCTCCAGAATGACAACCTGGCTTACTTCTTTTCGTAAATCTGGTCGAAGACGCCGCCGTTGGAGAAGTGCGTTCCCTGCGCCTTGTCCCAACCGCCGAAGTGCTCGATAGAAATCAAGTTCACGTTCTGGTCGAATTCCTTGTACTGGTCGAGAATGGCCTTGTTGGAGGGGCGGTAATGGTTCTTCGCTGCAATGTGCTGGCCCTCGTCGCTGTAGAGGTAGTTCAGGTACTCGGTGGCAAGTTCGCGGGTGCCGCGCTTGTCGACCACTTTGTCCACGATGGCAACGGAAGGTTCAGCCAGAATGCTGATGCTCGGGATTACGATTTCGTAGTCGTTCGGGTAGTCCTTGAGCGCGAGGAAGGCTTCGTTTTCCCATGCGAGAAGCACGTCGCCCTGGCCATTTTCGATAAAGGTGGTGGTAGAGCCGCGTGCACCGGAAGCGAGCACGAGCACGTTCTGGAACAGTTTCTTGATGAAGTCCTTGACCTTGGCTTCGTCGTTATTATACTGCTTTTCGGCCCATGCCCAGGCGGCGAGGTAGTTCCAGCGTGCGCCACCGGAGGTTTTCGGGTTCGGCGTGATGATGCCAATGCCCGGCTTCACGAGGTCACCCCAGTCCTTCAGGTTCTTCGGGTTGCCCTTGCGAACCAGGAACACGATGGTGGATGTGTACGGGGAGCTGTTCAGCGGGAATTCCTTGACCCAGCCGTTTTCGATGAGGCCCGCGTCGCGCACGGCGTTCACGTCGAATTCGAGGGCGAGCGTCACCACGTCGGCTTCGAGACCGTTGGCCACTTCCAGGGCCTGCTTGCCGGAACCGCCGTGAGACTGCGTGATTTCCACTTCGCCACCGGTCTTTTCTTTCCAGTGCTTCTTGAAGACTTCGTTGTAGTTGGCGTAGAGTTCGCGGGTCGGGTCATAAGACACGTTGGTGAGCGTCTGCTTTTCGACCTTCTTGGCAGAAGTTTCGCTCTTCTGCTCGTCAGAAGAAGAGCATGCGCTAAAACCGATAGTTCCCGCAATCAGGAGACTTGCCGCAATGGCGGACTTGACAAAATTCTGATTCATTCTTATACCTCGCTTGTTTATTGTTTTTTGTTTGTTGTTTTTTTTGTTTAATTACTGGATGCTTGCGGTAAAGCGGGCAGCAATGGCAACATCAGAGAGTTCCTTTTCGCTGTAGGCGCTCAACTGAATCTTGCTATGCTTGCCGAATTTCTTGATGAGGCTCACCGTCCAGGCGAGTTCATCGGCACCGGCCTGAATTTCATCGCGATCGCCGACGTATTCAAGTTCTGCATAGAGGCTATTCAAGATGCCCGCAGTCGGGATTTCCACACCCACGAAGAACGGAACGTAGTCGGTACCCTGGGCGTATTCAGACTTGATGCCGTTCGGAGCCGAGAGGTTTTCGCCGTCACCCGTGGTGATGTAGGCGACTTCGCCGTAGAGGCCGAGGTTCTTCGCGAAATAGTAGCTTGCGCGGCCTGCAATGCGGTGCGAGACTTCTGCCGTGTGCTGGATCGGGTCGAGAAGGTTTCCGCGGTAGGCGGCGCTGATTTTCGCATCGCCGAGTTTCACGGTTTCTTCGGCGCGGAGGTAACCGGTATCGAACTTGTTATCGTAAGTACCGAGCAACAGGCTGAAGCTAGAAATTCCCTTGTCGAAGCCGAAGCCGAGAGCGTCGTGCTGGTAATCGCGGGCAAGGAAGCCGCGCTTATTCAGGTGCACGTCCACGTAGGTACCGAAATTACCGGCAACAGTCCAGTCTGTACGGAAGCGACCGAATTGCGCACTAAAATCGCCGAAATCAGTATTCCACTTGTACTTGGCGTAGTAGGTATCGGCGCTGATCTTGTCGAAGCTGAAGTTCTTGCCGTCACCGTCCTTGACCTTGTTGCCAAAAGCCGGAGAGAAGATACGAATATTGATTACCGCCTCGAAATCGCCGGAAGTGAACTTTCCGCCGATGTTTGCACGCAAGAAGGAATTGTCGAGCGTATTGTCAGCATCGTTATCGTAAACGGCCTTGATGGCCTGCGCCTGCACGTTACCGGTGAGTTTGAAAGCGGGTTCTTCTTTCGCTTTTTCGGGAGCGGCAGCTTCTGCCTTCGGGGCTTCAGCCACAGGGGCTTCAACTGCAGGGGCGGCTTCTGCAGACGTTTCTGCTGCCGGAGCCTCCGCAACGGGAGCTTCGGCCACGGGAGTTTCAACGGCAGGTGCGGCAGCCGAAGTTTCTGCTGCCGGGGCTTCAGCCGCGGGGGCTGCGGCCACAGGTGCTTCTGCTGCAGGGGCAGCATCCTGAGCGAAAACGTTGGAGGCGAAAAGGGAAGTCGTAATGACCGCAGCGGCGGCAAGCTTTGCAAAATTCTGGTTCATTCTTAAACTCCTTGGTTATGGTTATTGTTTTGTTTTTTTTGTGCGCACAAATATAGAAGGGGTTTTTCGCATTGTCCAATACTTTAATTTTATGCGGAGTTATCGATTTTTGTTATAAAAAAAGGTCCCCGCTAGGGGACCTTATATTTTACTTTATCACGACCTTCCTGTACGTGTCAAAAACTGTCCACTTCTTGAAGAATTCCTCGCGGCCAGTTTCGCCCGCTTCGGCGTATTCGCGAAGCAAGCGAGACACATCCTCGTCGGAGTGGACCTTGATTTCAAAGCCTCGTCCGTTGATGACTGGAAAACCGTCGTAGAGATACTCGCCTACATCTGTGATTTTGGCGATGCGCTTGCCGCGCACCTTCACGGCGGTGCTGTCGCGCAGGATGATGATGTCGAAATCATCGGGATAGTGGTAGCTTTCGCCTATGGTAGGAATTTCGTCACCTACGGTGTAGTGCTGCTTTACAGGCTGTTGCTTCACCACGGAGAGTGTCGCCGTATCGTAGAAAAACTCTTCGAAGATTTCACCACGGCCGTGGCGTTCACCCTGCACGAATTCAGCCTTTTCGCCTGCGGCAATCTGCCTTTCGTAAAGGCCTTCCACAACGCCACAAGCCGATGTCGCAAGGGTCACGCGGTCAATCAGAATGAGCTCGCCCAAGGTCTTGTGCTTTTCAAAGAGGTCAACGACAATGGCTTCAGCAAACACAATCTCGACTACGGCAATGCCGTTCTTGTTGAGCGTTTCGGTCGTCTGGTGCGCGCCCGTGTTCACGTCAATCGCATACTCGATTTTAGTGAGTATTCCGGGAATCGTCTTCGTCCCGAGTTTTACAAGGTAGTCCTTGCCGAGCGAAAGCGGTTCATCGTCCATCCACAGGAGCGACGCCCTGATTTTTTTGTAGCTGCCGATGTCCACGTCTTTTGCAAGCACGCAGCCTCTGGACACGTCCACCTCGCGGTCAAGCGAGATGGTGACGGGTTCACCGGCGTGAGCCTCTTCCACTTTCCTGTCGCCGCGCAGGATTCCCTTGACGGTCGCCTTCTCGTTGCTCGGGAGACTCGTAACCGTATCGCCCACGCGGATTGCGCCCGATTCGATTTGCCCCTGGAACCCGCGGAAAGTGCGATCCGGGCGGCATACGCGCTGCACGGGCAGGTAAAATCCCGCTTCGGTTTGTGTGTCGTCGATATCAATGGTTTCGAGATAATCCAGGAGGGCCTTGCCCGAGTACCAGGCGATATTCTTGGATTTCACAGTCACGTTGTCGCCTTCGGTAGCCGAAAGAGGAATCACGTAGACGCTGTGGAGCGAAAGTTCAGCCGCAAGTTCGTTGATTTGCGTGAGAATTTCTTCGAAACGTTCCTGGCTGTAGCCCACAAGATCCATCTTGTTCACGGCAAAGACAAAGTGGCGAATACCCATCAGCCTGCAAATGCGGGCGTGTCTACGCGTCTGTACGAGAACGCCTTGCGATGCATCTACGAGAATCACTGCGAGGTCGGCAAAAGATGCGCCCACGGCCATGTTGCGCGTGTATTCTTCATGCCCCGGAGTGTCAGCAACGATAAAGCTGCGGTGATCCGTCGTGAAATAGCGATACGCCACATCGATGGTAATGCCCTGTTCGCGTTCGGCCATCAAGCCGTCGAGCAAAAGGGAATAGTCAATTTTTCCGCTGCGGCTACCCACCTTGCTATCGAGTTCCAGAGCCTTTTCCTGGTCAGCGTAAAGCAACTTGGAATCGTAAAGGATGTGCCCGATGAGCGTCGACTTTCCGTCGTCCACACTGCCGCATGTAATAAACTTCAACAAGCCTTTCATTAGAAATATCCCTCCCTCTTGCGGCGTTCCATGCTGCCCGCGGCTTCGTTATCAATCACGCGGGAAGTGCGTTCCGAAGATACCGCGCTCAAGGTTTCGTCAATGATTTCGTCAAGTGTCGTGGCAGTCGATTCAATGCCGCCCGTAAGCGGGTAGCAGCCCAGCGTGCGGAAACGCACCGACTTAATCTCGGGCGTTTCGCCTTCTCGCAGCGGAAAACGGTCATCATCCACCATGATGATGTTGCCGTCGCGCACCACGACCGGGCGCGGGGCAGCAAAGTACAGCGGGACAATGTCAATCTTTTCGCGTTTGATGTACTGCCAAATGTCCTTTTCGGTCCAGTTCGAAATCGGGAAAACGCGGATACTTTCACCCTTGTTTATCTTGGTGTTGTAAAGTTTCCACATTTCGGGGCGCTGGTTTTTCGGGTCCCAGGCGTGCGCGGAATTGCGGAACGAAAAGATGCGTTCCTTCGCGCGGGACTTTTCTTCGTCGCGACGACCACCGCCAAATGCCGCGGTGAAGCCGTACTTGTTCAAAGCCTGCTTCAAGGCCTGCGTCTTCATGATGTCGGTGTAGGCCGAACCGTGATCGAACGGGTTGATGCCTTGCTTGACGCCATCCTGGTTGATGTATTCCAGCATCTCAATGCCGAGTTTTTGCGCCGTGCGGTCGCGAAACTCAATCATCTCGCGGAACTTCCACGTGGTGTTCACGTGCAAGAACGGGAAAGGCGGCTTTTCGGGATAGAAGGCCTTCATGGCCAAATGCAGCATGACGGAACTATCCTTGCCAATAGAGTAGAGCATCACCGGCTTCTCGCATTCTGCAGCGACTTCGCGGATGATGTAGATGGCTTCGGCTTCCAGCTCGTCGAGGTGTGAAAATTCGCTCAAATTAAATCTCCATTAAGATTCCGGGCCAAGCCCGGAATGACGATTGTTGTGAATTCTTTTAATACTTATTTGATTCCTTGGGGTCGATATCAATAGTCTTGACACTTCCGTCGTTCAGTTCAAAAATCCAGCGCACGATATCGTTCTTTTCGCCCTTGACTTTTTCGGTGTGCACCTTGCAGCCCTTGCCACCGATGTCTTCGCCGAGAAAGAAACTGATGGCATGAACCGGGCATTCCTTGATGCACGAGGTGCAACCCCAGCAGTCCTTGGGGTACTTGATATACGCTTTCTTGTTCTCGTTTATCTTGATTAACGTGCCGGGGCAAACGTCGTGGCAGCGCCTGCATCCGATGCACTTGCCTTGATCAATGATGATGCTCATAGTTCCTTTGCCCTTCTGCAGTAAGTTCGCGCAAGATGATTTTAATTTGTCCATTTTCAAGACGGGAATTCACGTACTTGCGGAAACGTTCGTTGTCCTTTTCGGGATAGTCGGTGTTTTCGGCAAAACTGTGCCAACGGGTTTCGTGACGTGCGGCCAGGTGCGCAATCACGCTCTTGCAAACTGTGAGGCGTTCCTTGAGCTCGTAGATGTACATGACTTCTTGCAAGTCGTCTGCATGCAGGCCACTCACACGAGACTCGATATTTTCTATTTCCCTGAGGGCAATCGCTAGCTGATTTTCGCTATAACGATAGCCTGTCTTGATGCCGCCTGCATAAGTGTCCATAGCCGTTTGCATTGCTTCTTCAAGACTTTCAGCGGTGTCCGTGCCGTTCTTGTTATTGAGGAATTTCTCGATTTCTGCGACATGTTCTGCAACCTCCTCTTCCAAAATTTTCCCCAGCGGGTTCACGCCCGGCGCGTCAGTTCCCTGAGCTTGCCGAAGGGCCAACAAACTCTCTATATATTCCACCGCGCTTTTCGCTGCAATCTCGCCTTCGGCAAGTGCTCCCGTCACATACTTTTGCGGGGCACCACCGGCAACATCGCCCGCGGCATAGAGACCTTCAATAGTCGTCGCGCGCTTGGTATCCACCCAGTAACCGCTTGCGGTGTGGCCGCCCACAATGTAGGGCTCCGTACCTTCGATTTCCACATTCGCCTTCGACGGCGTGTCGTTTTCAATCCAGCGAATCGTCTGCGACGGAGCCATGTTCAGGTAAGCCTTCAAAAGCGATTCCTCCTGCTCGGGCGTAATCCCGACGGTGCGCAGGTAGCACGGCCCGCGGCCTTCTAGATTTTCCGCCACCGTGCCGTACACGCGTTCCGATGTCGAAATCCCGTACTTCGTCTCGTAAACTTCTCCGAGCGCATTCACCTGCTTCGCACCCACGCCCTGCGCGAGCGTTCCCGTCGGGGCAATCGTGTCCTTGCAACGGAGCGCTATGAACCGCATTTCGAACGTGGTCATCTCGGCACCATGACGGATGCCCATCGCATAGCCCGCACCCGTATTGAACGGCGGGTACCACATCTTATGTCTAGAAAATCCCGGATTGTTCGGGCGGTAAAGCCCGGCAGCACCGCCCGTCGCGACAATCACGGCACCCGCTTCGATGGCGTAAAAAGTATCGTTCTCTATCCCGAAACCGAACGCACCGTCAATCCTGTTGTCGTGAACGGAAAAATCGAAAATGTTCACGTGGTTCAGCACCTGAACGTTCGGCGTCTTTGCAACAGCCGCAGCCAGAATCGGCTTGATGTTCTCGCCGTTGATTTTGATGTTGCGGTTTCCGCGGGTCACATACTTGCCGTCCTTGTCCTTCAAGATGACAAGCCCGAGCTTTTCCAAGTGCGCGGTGACCTCGTTGAACTTCTCGGAGATGGAATAGAGCAGGTCCTCGCGCACGATTCCGTCGGCGTCCTTCTTCGCATACTCCACGTAATCCCTAGGCGTGCGACCCTCGGTAATGTAGGCGTTCAGCGCGTTCACGCCAGCGGCAAGACAACCGCTCCGCTTGATATTCGCTTTTTCGACGACAAGAATTTTGAGGCCGGCGGCATCCTGTACCCCAGCGCCTTTATTTTCCGCGGCATTTGACGCGGCAGTAATAGCCGCATAACAGCCGGCCGTCCCGCCGCCTATAATCAACAAATCCGTTTTAAGCCGTTCTATCTTCACAGCATCTCCGTACAACTTTTTGTGCTGCCAAATATAGAACGCGATTTTCACCCCGTCCAATACAATGTTTTTATGCGGAGTTATCGAATTTTTCTATAAGAAAAGCCCGCCAAGCGTTAACTTGACAGGCTCTTGAAAATGTTCATCCGCGACAATCACATATACTCTTTTTCCGAAAGCTTGGATAAGCGAGTATAGCGAGGCCGCAGTCTCCCGCTAAGTATAAGCGAGCGAGACAATCCGCGAAAGTTGGATAATCAAGCAAGACAAGGCGCGAGCCCCCGTAGCGTACTAGAGCGTACGTGAGGGGGCGAGCAACGCCGTATTGCGCCGATTAGACAACTTTCGTCATGCCGGACATGCGTTCACGCAGCCACGCTCCGACTTCTTCAACCGGATGCTGACGGATGTTCTTGTTCACCTTGATGAGTTCTTCGTTATCAACTGCGGTGGTCTTGCCTTCGCCGTAGATAGCGCCGATGTCGTCCTTCTTCACTTCGTTCTTCATGAAGTCGGCGAGCAGAGGCACGCACTTGTTGGCGAACAGGTAGCAACCGTATTCGGCGGTGTCGCTGATCACGCGGTTCATTTCGTACAACTTCTTACGAGCGATGAGGTTCGCGATAAGCGGAGTCTCGTGGAGGGATTCGTAGTAGGCGCTCATCGGCTTGATGCCCACGGAGCACATGGTTTCGAATGCGAGTTCCACACCGGCCTTGATCATGGCGGTCATGAGAACGCCGCGGTCGAAGTATTCCTGTTCGGTGATGACCTTGTCGGTAGCTTCGACCTTTTCGAATTCGAGCTCGCCCGTTTCGCCACGCCACTTGAGCAAATCCTTGTCGCCGGCTTCCCAGTCGACCATCATGGTGCTGGAGAACTTGCCAGAGATGATGTTGTCCTGGTGTTCCTGGTAGAGCGGCTTCATGATCTTCTTCATCTTTTCGGCGAGTTCCGTTGCGCGGATCTTGGCCGGGTTGGAGAGACGGTCCATCATGTTGGTGATGCCACCGTGCTTCAGGGCTTCGGAAATCGTTTCCCAGCCGTACTGGAGCAGCTTGACCGCATAAGCCGGTTCAACGCCGAAATCCTTCACCATCTTGTCGTAGCAGAGGATGGTGCCGGTCTGGAGCATACCGCAAAGGATGGTCTGTTCGCCCATGAGGTCGGACTTCACTTCGGCAACGAAAGAGCTTTCGAGAACGCCCGGACGGTCGGCATGGAGGCCAGCGGCGTAAGCCTTGGCGTAGTCCCAACCCTTACCTTCGGGGTCGTTTTCCGGGTGCACAGCGATAAGGCAGGGCATACCGAAACCGCGAACGTATTCGCTACGGACTTCGGAACCCGGGCCCTTCGGAGCGACCATGATCACCGTGATGTCCTTGCGGATTTCCTGGCCTTCTTCGACGATGTTGAAGCCGTGGCTGTAAGAGAGGGCGGCGCCCTTCTTCATGAGCTTCATGATGGCCGGGATCACGTTGTGGTGCTGCTTGTCCGGTGTGAGGTTGCAAACGAGGTCTGCATCCGGAATCATTTCTTCGTAGGTACCGACCTTGAAGCCGTTTTCAGTAGCGTTCTTCCAGGACTGGCGCTTCTGTTCGATGGCTTCCTTGCGGAGCGTGTAAGAGACGTCGAGGCCGCTATCGCGCAGGTCAAGACCCTGATGGAGACCCTGGGCACCGCAACCGACGAACACGATCTTCTTGCCCTTGAGGGCTTCAACACCACGGCTGAATTCAGAATGTTCCATGAAACGGCAGTGGCCAATTTCTTCGAGTTGGCGACGCATAGGGATAGAATTGAAATAATTCATTTTTTGAACCTCTGTTAAATAAAATTGTTCCGGCGGAAAATGTAGTTAAAAACGCGGCCGCAAAGAGCCCCGATTTAACAGAAAATGTAAGCAAAAACGCCCCAAAAACGTCATTCTGGAGCCGAAGGCGATAGAATCCACTACAAAAGGGGGAAGCCTCCCCCTGTTTTCGGCCTCGTCTCAGCCTGCTCCGCACGCGAACAGGTCCTCGCCTTCGGCTGCGAATTGTTCGCTTAGCGGCCAGGCTTTCGCCGAGTCCTACACCACCCCCACTGTGGCGCTCAGTCGCCGCCCGCAACACCCGGCTCCATCCATTAGACAAAAATGTATTCCCACAAAGAAACTCTTTTCCATATTCATTCAAATAAGGTATATTCATAAAAGAGATTATCATTTCTTGCTAGAGCAAAACAAAATGAATAAAATCATTGTTTACCTTTTCGCCATTTTCTTTGCAGGATGCGCAACATCTGGTTTTGTTGATTTTTATCGCCCTTGGTATGACGACAATTTTTTCCCTTCAGAAGCTTATTTAAAAGAAAACGAAGAGCCGGCAATAATAAGCACATCTGATTTAGACACTAAGTACAGAGAAATCGCATCAAATTGGTATTGGTGCATCGGATACTCCGGATTTAACGGGCCAGATTTGGATTCATATGAAATATATGAGGGCATAAAAAAACTCTGCAAAAGAACTAGGGCAAAAGTTGCAATTTGGAAAAAAAATTATACAGACACACGAAGTGGCGTGTATTCGATATCCAATTCCGTATATTCCTACTCTGTTCAAAGATATGATTTTTCTGCTTACTTGTTCATCCCCATTCCAAATAAGTATCGGAACCAATATGCACCAGGTTTTTCCATTTCAAACCTAACACAACAAGACCGAGAACGGTATCAGCAAAATACTGGTTGTCTTGTTGAAATCGTATATAAAAACACTGTCGCATATTACGCCAACATTCTTCATGGGGATATCATAACCCAAATTAACAACAGAAGAATTTATTCCATAGACGACATACGTGCCGTCAGAGCTAATTCAAGAATAGGCGACGTCTGGAACATGGTTATCGTCAGGAATGGCAAACCACAAGAAGTCACATTAAAATATGGCCTCTAATTTTTTCGGAGAAAAGAAACCCGAGAGTTCCAAACCTTCATCAAGATCATCAAACCATACACCGTTGCAGTCAACTCGGCAGTTTTCCAGCTGTTTTCGTGTAGCTTTTCTCAGCGGTTCATAATCGCGGATGAGTTCCCGCCCAATCCGACCGTCTTTGAGTTCAACACAAATCGCGTCATTCTCGACCCAAAGTCTTTTTACATCTTTTTCCGTTATCTCATTCTTTTTCTCCTTCAAAGCCGCTTTCATGATAAGCGGCACAAGGTCTGAAACCGTAATTTTCCGTTTTTTCGCTTCAGCCTCAAGTTTTTCGACAACCCACACAGGCATTTCCCAAACACAATCCACAAAACCGTCACCAGTCGGTGTTTCGGATATAACCCTAAACGGGAAATCCTCTTTGCATTTTTCGATGTTGTTATTCATACAGCCTCCGTTTTGTGGTCGCATTTGCGGCCGGTTTATTGTTAGAGGCGTTCCCTTCAATCCAAATTTCAGGATAAAAAAAGAACGCATCTCGCCTTTCCTTAGACGAGATGCGTTCGGGCATTAATGTACCTAAGTTTTAGAAAAATGGCAAGGGGCGGAAGAAAATTTTACAATCCGTATTCGCCTTTTAGGGGGACTACTATGTAGTCCCTCGCCGTTCGGCTCGGCAACGCAGAAAAGCCAGCATTTCTGCGCTGCGCTCGCCTCACTGCTAGTCCTGGCGCTACTGCGTAGCGCAGGCTGCTGCGTCTCAATCATGGAAATGAGCACGCTCATTTCCGCGACCCTCGACTTGCTAGTCCTTAAGGCAACGAACAGAAAACCCGAATTTCTTGTAGTCGCTATACAGGCTCGCAGAGTCGCTGAGGTAGCTCAAAAGCATGCCGTACGCGAGGTTGCTGTAGCTCTCAGTAGAACTCCAGAAGAGCGCGTAGTTACCATCGTAGTGGTAACCCCCATTGCCGTCCCTGTCGCCGGCTGGAAGCGCCGAAAACCCGAAGGCATCCGAGCCATTGCCACTATTATACCATCCGGATGTGGACTTGAGCACCATGCCTGCGGTTGATCGACCGCCGACTGCCGTGAACAGGGCATTCCATTCCGTTGTATCAGGCAGGTGCCAGCCCTCGGGGCAGACTCCACGAACGGGATAAGTCGGAGAACAAGTCTGATCATAACCACAACCCTTGCCGTTTGTACTCCACTCGCCCACACTGTCCATGGCCGCAGCCCATGTGTAAAGGCGGCCGTACTTGGTGCAGTTGGCAGGATCGTTGCCGTAGCACCAACTGGTGGAATCGGAGGTGTATCCATCATATTTATAGGGAACACCGGTGTAGGCGTAGTTCAGGTTTTCGGCCATCCACACCTGGTCACCGATTTTAACGGTCCTGTAGGTCTTACCGTCGCGGGAATCGGTCATAGTTCCGGTAGACACACTTGTCTCGCTATCGCTCGACTGCGGTGTGACGCCAGACGAAGACGATTCTACCCCCGGTTCATCATTCGGCCTAGCAGAAGGCGACCACGAATCGTCATCATCGCACCCGACAACAGCAAACGCCACAATAAGCATGGATCCTATCGCCGCCTTGCGGCTCCCACCTTGGTGGCCATGCGCACTAGGCAACAAGTTGCCAAGTGCTGTCCGCCAGGATGACAGCTCAAAAAACTTCTTCATAAAAGCACCTTTGCCCAACAGCTTAATTTATCCTATGGAAATATAATCTTTCCAAACCCATTTGCAAACTCACACCAATTAAATTATATTCAAGAAACCCTCTCCAATTATTATTGGGGCATTTTTTAAGGAAGGACAAACATGGGTTTTCTATTTGATTTGCTAACCGATTTTTTGGCGTCACTGCTCAATTGGCGGCATATTCTAATTATATTGGGCCTTATCATTATAGGCGGCGCCATATATAAGTTCTTATCGCCGATGTTTGGCGCTTCGTAGCTAGTCCTTTACGCAGCGGACAGAGAATGCATAATTCTTAGCGTAATCCATAACGCCCGAATACTCGTTTTCATAACTGGCGTACAGAGAGAACGCCTGCTCCAGATCGGACTCGGTGGCGCTCCAGAAATCGGTGCCATCACCAAGGCCATCAAAAGAGCCATCTTCGATCCTAATGCCGGCTGGCAGGACATTAAAGCCGAAAGTATCTGTTCCGTTTCCGCCTTCATTCCAGCCGCTCTGCGACTTAAGAACCGTGCCCGCGATAGAATACCCGCCAACGTGGACGAGCATGTTCGAGAAATCGCGATAGTCCGGCAAATGCCACCCGTCAGGGCAAATACCATGCACCACATCGGGCAAGATATTCTTGCTACTCCTCATATAGCCGCAATCCTGCGGATTCTCGCTATCCGTCGCGAGCGCTACAGAATCGATTGCCGCGGCCCAGGTATAAAGGCGTCCATACTTGGCGCAGTTATCGGGCTCATCGCCATAGCACCAGCTTTTGCCCTTGAGACTCGGAGTCTTCGCGCTATCTGCGTAATTCAGGTTCTCGGCCATCCACCACTGGTTTCCAAACTTCACGGTCTTGTAGGTTTTACCGTCCCGTTCATCTTTCAACTCGCCGTATTCGCAATTATCCTCCGCTTCCGCTTTGCACGCAACCGGCATCACAAAGGAACTGGATGACTTTACGCTGCTGCTAGATTCCGTTTTCTTTTCAGAAGAACTTGAAATCAATTTGGATGATGAAGAACTTCGCGATGCACTGGACTTGTTTGGTTCTTTTGCCGAAGACGAACTCTTTTGTTCTTCGGCACCGCTAGATTCCGTGTCGGGGCCCGGAATGACGGAAGACGAATCGTCGCCGCACGCCGTTAAAAACACGAAAATGGATCCTATCGCCGCAATGCGGCTCCCACCTTGGTGGCCATGCGCACTAGGCAACAAGTTGCCAAGTGCTGTCCGCCAGGATGACAGC